>NZ_JAUF01000048.1:0-55732 GCF_000585455.1 Microbacterium sp. MRS-1 | reverse complement strand
ATCAGCCTGGCCGCTTATGAGCAGGCCGCGAAGAACAGGAACACCCTCCGATGACCACCACCACGACCGCCCCGGCAACCGCGGCCAGCATCTATCAGCAGCTGCGCGGCCACCTCACCGATCTCAAGCTCGCCGACGCCGCCGACGCGCTCCCATCCGTACTCGACCAGGCCCAAGCCGAGGGCTGGTCGCTGACACAAGCCCTTGAGCATCTGCTGCGAGTCGAGATCACCGCGACCGACGCGCGGCGCCTGGCAGGCCGGTTCCGGTTCGCGAACCTTCCCACCGGGCAGACCCTCGCCGACTTCGACCTCGATGCTGCCAGCGGCATCGACCAGTCCCTGCTTGCAGAACTGGGCACCTGCCGGTTCGTCGACACCGCCACCAACGTACTCCTCATCGGCCCTCCCGGCGTCGGCAAGACCCACATCGCGACCGGCCTCGGCCACGCCGCCGTCACCGCCGGCTACCGGGTCTACTTCACCTCCGCAGCCGACCTCGCGGCCCGCTGCCACCGCGCCGCAATCGAGGGCAAATGGTCCACCATGATGCGGTTCTTCGCCGGCCCCACCCTGCTCATCATCGACGAGCTCGGCTACCTGCCACTGCCCGGCGAGGCCGCGTCCGCACTGTTCCAGGTCATCAACCAGCGCTACCTGAAGACCTCGATCGTGATCACCACGAACCGCCCCGTCGGAGCCTGGGGCGAGATCCTCGGCGACGCCACCGTCGCCGCCGCGATGCTCGACCGACTCCTACACCGATCCGTCGTGATCACCCTCGACGGAGCGTCCTACCGCCTCCGCAACCACCACGCCGCAGCAGACGAACTCCGCCGCATCACCACCGGCACCAACCTGCGCTAACCTTGCCCCGCGACCTGAGGAATTCCGATGAGCAACTCTGGGGAAATTCGCTGAGCGCCGTCAGCCGTGCGCGAGATCGCGATCAGCCGGCGCAATCAAGTCAGGATGTTGTTGACCGACGCGGGACTCAGCCCGGCCGACCGGGAGAAGGCCGGGAGCGTGCTGCGCGCAATCGCCGGTGCGAAGACAATGCTGCGCGAGCTAACACCTGTGTGGACTATGCCAGGCAACGAGGCCAACACCGGGCACCTCACCAGCGAGTTCCACCGCATCGTCGGAGCGGCCCGTCAATCGGTAACAGCGGCGACCTACAACTTTCAGGACACGTCGAACATGTGGACCGCGTTGAAGGCTGCCTCCGAACAGCCCGGCGTCGTCGTCACCGTGTACGTGGACGCCGGGGTTGCCGACGGCGCCACAGTCAAGGCCCAGCTTCCGAAGGCCACTGTCTACCGCTCAGCGGTTTTGCCGAACGGCAAGCCAGTGGTCAGCCACGCCAAATTCATAGTGGTCGACCACGAGCTTCTACTCATCACGAGTGCGAACTTCAGCTACTCCGCCGAGAACAAGAACATTGAGTTTGGAATCCTCGTCCGTGACACCGCCCTCGCCACCTCGGTCGAGGCGACGATGATGACCAAACACGGTTCGCTGTTCGAGCTCATCACGGTCTGAGCATCCGGTTATGGGCGACCGCTCACCGGCTCCTTGGCATCGAGAAATGTCCAGATGGACATCGCGTGGACATTTCACCCGCGAAATGGACATCTCAGAAAAATCCCTACATTAACCGAAGTCTCCAGGGGCCATGTCCGTGAAGCGGGAGAAGTGGCCCTGGAAGGCGACGGTGATCGTGTCGGTGGGGCCGTTACGGTGCTTGGCGACGATCAGGTCGGCCTCGCCGGCGCGGGGGCTGTCCTTCTCGTAGGCGGCCTCGCGGTGCAGCAGCACCACCATGTCGGCATCCTGCTCGATCGAGCCCGACTCACGCAGGTCGCTCAGGGCGGGCTTCTTGTCGGCGCGCTGCTCGGGACCACGGTTCAGCTGCGACAGCGCGATCACCGGCACCTGCAGCTCCTTCGCCAAGAGCTTCAGCGCACGCGAGAATTCCGAGACCTCCTGCTGACGGCTCTCGACCCGCTTGCCCGACGTCATCAGCTGCAGGTAGTCGATGACCACCATCTTCAGGCCCACCCGCTGCTTGAGCTTGCGGCACTTCGCGCGGATCTCGACCAGCGTCATGTTGGGGCTGTCGTCGATGTACAGCGGCGCGTCGTTGATGCGCCCGCGGGTCGCCGCGATCGTCGTCCAATCGCGCGAGTCGAGCGTGCCCTTGCGCATGCTCTGCAGCGGAATCGCACCCTCGGCGCTCATCAGGCGCATCGCGATCTCACTGCGACCCATTTCGAGCGAGAAGACGATCGTCGGCTGCTGCGCCTTGATCGCCGCGGCCCGCGCGAAGTCCAACGCGAGCGTCGACTTACCCATGGCGGGACGCGCGGCGATGATGATCATCTGCCCGGGGTGCAGGCCATTGGTCAGCTGGTCGAGACCTGAGAAGCCGGTGGGGATGCCGGTCATTTGACCGTCGCGCCCGCGCGCCGCCTCGATCTCCTCCACCGCGGCATCCACCGCGATCTGCAGCGGCACGTAGTCTTCGGCCTGCTCCGCGCCGGTGACCGAATAGATCTCCGCCTGCGCGTTGTTGACCAGGTCGAGCGCATCGCCCTGACCGTTGTAGCCCATCTGCACGATGCGGGTGCCGGCCTCCACCAGCCGTCGCAGCAGCGCCCGCTCGCGCACGATCGACGCGTAGTAGGCGGCGTTGGCCGCCGTCGGCACGATCGAGGTCAGCGAGTGCAGGTAGTCGGCACCGCCGGATCGCTGCAGGTCGCCGGTCTTGATGAGCTCGTCGGTCACGGCGACGACATCGGTGGGCTCACCGTGCGAGTACAGCGAGAGGATCGCCTCGAAGATCAGCTCGTGCTTCGGCACGTAGAAGTCGGTGCCGCGCAGCGCCTCGATGACATCGGCGACGGCGTCGCTCGACAGCAGCATGCCGCCCAGTGTGCTCTGCTCGGCGAGGAGGTCGTGCGGCGGCGTGCGCTCGGGGCCGCGGCTCTCCAGGGGTCCACCGAAGCGATCCTCGGAGATGTCCGCGATCGACATGCAGTCCCCTTCACACGCTCGATGACCGGTCCCGCCGCGAGACCACACGTCACGTTAGGCACGGGTTCCGACAGTCGCAAACAGGCCTGTGGATAACTCTGTGGATGATGTGCGCGAAACGCCGGACACCCTGTGCACAGCACCTGTGGAAACACGCCGAGCAACCTCAAGATTCACTGACAGAAACATCCTCTGACCCGGGTTTTCCTGACTCACAACCTGTGGATGCGCAATGTGGTTGAAGTACCGCTTGAAGGTTGACGCTGTGGGTGAGGGTTGGGGACAACCATGGGGATGAATGCGCCCTTGTCAAGTCGAGCCGTCCGCCCCGGCGCGTCGGAAGTTTCGCGACAGGGGTCTGGACACGAGTTATATATCTGCGTATCTTCTCTGTTCCAGGCACTCCATGGGTGTCGGCGTGCGCCGGCATCCCGACACATCGTCGTGGGAGGTGAACATGGCAACAATCGCAGTCCCCCCGCTGCGCCGCGGACGATCGACCACCGAGTCGACACGGCGATGGTCGATGCTGGGCGCGCTCGGCGTCGGAGCCGCGTTCGCCTGGTTCGCCATCTCCCTGTTCTCGGGTCCGTCGGCCCACGCCGCCGACGGCACCGACAATCCCCTCGGCTCCTTCGTGGGCGGTGTCTCCAGCACGCTCTCGAAGGTGACCACACCCGTCCTCGACCCGGTCGCAGAGATCCTCTCTCCCGTCGCCGAGACCGTCGCCCCCGTCGTCGAGAGGGTCGCTCCGCCGGTGGGCGGCATCGTCGACTCCGTCGCCCCCGTCCTCGAGCCGCTCGCACCGGTCGGCCAGATCGTCGCCCCCGTCGGCTCGGCGGTCGGCGAGATCGTCAGCCCCCTCGCACCCGTTCTCGCGCCGGTCACCGGCGCGGTGAAGCCCATCGTGGATGCCGCGGCCCCCGTCACCGACGCCGTGAGCTCACTTCCGGTCGTCGGCGAACTCGTGACCCCCATCACGAGCGTCGTCGTCCCCCCTGTCGGTGGCCCGGCATCCCCCTCCGACCCCTCCGCGCCTGCCGTGGGAACTCCCCCCGCCGAGGCCGCTCTGGCCGTGCTGTCGGCCGCGTGGGATCAGACCATGCATGGCGTCGCGACCATGACGACGGCGGCCTCACTCTCGCTCGGCAGCGCCGTTACCTCGTTCGTTCCGGGCGCGGGCGCTGTCGCATACCCGGCAGCGCCCGGAACTCCGACCGGCGGCTGGGGACTTCTCGGTCCCACCCTGGACGCCATCTCGTTCTTCTCCAGCGGAGCTGGATTCTCGTTCGGCGCGGGCGCTGTGCTCGCCTTCGGTCTGTTCGCTGCACACCGCGCCTGGGTGCTGCGACGCCGACCGGAGGACGACTCTGCCCTCCCCGCGCCGGTGTTTGCCACCGACGTCTCCCCTGACTGACGGGGGTTCGGCCGCCTTCCGAGCGGCACGATCCCGCGCGCTGTGCGCGCATACCCCCCAACACTCTCAGGAGAGAAATCATCATGAACACCAACCTCAAGCGCGCCCTGTGGGGCACGCTCCTGGCCGGAGGCATCACGCTCTTCGGCGCAACGGTCGCCCAGGCGGCCGAGACAACGGGTGACGACGGTCTGCTGTCGGGCACCCAGGGGCTCATCTCCGTCGCGGTGCCCGTCACGGTCGCCGGCAACGGCATCTCGGTGCTCGGCGACGCCACCAGCACCGACGCGCAGACCTCGACCCCGTCGATCTCGGTCGGCGGCGCTGACGCGTCGACGAGCGGCTCCGACGGCGCCGGCTCGGGCACCCAGGCCCTCATCGACGTCGTCCTCCCGGTGACGCTTGGCGGCAACGCCGTCTCCGTCCTCGGTGACGCCGAGAGCACGGATGCCGCGACCTCGCAGCCGGCTGAGGCACCCGCAGCGGCGCCGGCGGCACCGGCGGCTCCCGCACCCACCACGAGCGGCTCCGACAGCATCCTGGGCGGCACCCAGGGCGTCGTGAACGTCGCCGTGCCGGTGACCGTGGGCGGCAACGCCATCTCGGTCCTCGGCGACGCTGACAGCACCAACGCCACCACCACGGCCCCCACCGGCACCTCCGGCACGACGACCGACGGCTCCACCACGAGCGGCCTGGACGGCATCCTCGGCGGCACGCAGCTGGGCCTGCCGATCACCGCGCCGATCACGCTCGGCGGCAACGCCGTCGCGATCGTCGGCGATGCCACGACGACGGGGCCGACCACCGGCACCCCCGGCACCCCCGGCAACCCCGGCAACCCCGGAAACCCCGGAAACCCCGGCAACCCCGGCAACCCGGGCAACCCCGGCACGTCGACCACCGGCGGCACCGAGGTCACCGGCATGGTGGCCGTGAGCGGCCCGGTGAAGGCGCTCGCCACGACCGGCGGCATCCTCAACCTGCTGCCGCTGCTGGCAGGGCTCGCCGCTCTCGCGCTGGGGGTGATGCTCACCGCACGCCGCCGCAGCCGCACCGAATGACCCCCGGCGGCGGGGGCCGGCGACCGTGCCTGGCGCCGGCCCCCGCACCGTCAGGGCGTAAACGACGGATGCCGTGACCTCACCTTGGGGGAGGTCACGGCATCCGTGCGGCGTTTCGACGAGGCGCTGCGCGCCTCGCTCAACGACCGGGAAACCCGGCGGGTCTTACTTCGCGGCGACCACCTGAAGGGTGATCACAGCGGTGAGGTCGTCGCGCAGACGCACGGTCGCCTCGTGCTCACCGACGGCCTTGATCGGCGCGGTGATGTGGATCTTGCGCTTGTCGAGCTCGCCGAGACCGGCAGCCTTGACGGCGTCGGCCACGTCGGCGGTCTTGACCGAACCGAAGAGGCGGCCTTCCTTGCCGGCCTTGACCGACAGCTTGACCTTGTTCGACTCGAGGGTGTCCTTGAGCGCGACGGCCTCTTCGTGGTCGTGGATCGCGCGGGCGTCACGGGCGGCGCGGATCGACGCCACCTGCTTCTCGCCACCGCGGGTCCACGCCACAGCGAAGCCCTGAGGGATGAGGTAGTTGCGGGCGTACCCGTTCTTGACCTCGATGACGTCGCCGGCGCTTCCGAGCCCGGCAACCTCGTTCGTGAGAATCAGCTTTGCCATGATGGGTGCTCCTTAGCGGCCAGCGCCGGCGTAAGGCAGGAGCGCCATTTCGCGCGCGTTCTTGATCGCCTTGGCGATCAGACGCTGCTCCTGCACCGAGACACCGGTGATACGACGGGCGCGGATCTTGCCGCGCTCCGAGATGAACTTGCGAAGCGTTGCGACGTCCTTGTAGTCGATGACGCCGACGCGGATCGCCTTCGCGGGAGCGGCGTTCTTCGCGCCCTTCCGCGGCTTACGGCGATCGCCGGTAGCCTTTCCAGCCATTGTTTTCCTTAAATGTGAGCGGATGCCGAGGCATCCAAGATTTTCTGCGTGAGGGTTTCGACTCGGCCCTGCGGGCCTCGCTCAACCCCCGGCGGCGACGATCAGAAAGGAGTGTCGTCGCCGTAGGCGCCGGGTGCGCTCCAGGCGTCGGGGGCAGCAGAGCCGGGAGTGGCCCACGGCTCCTCCTGCTGCACCTGCTGCTGCGGACGCGACTGCTGGCCGCCTCCGAAGTTGCCTCCGCCGGACGCGGCACGCGTGACCTGAGCCGTGGCATACCGCAGCGAGGGGCCGATCTCGTCGACCTCCAGCTCGATCGCGGTCCGGTTGTTGCCCTCGCGGTCCTGGTAGGAACGCTGCTTCAACCGACCGGTCGCGATGACACGGGAACCCTTCGTCAGCGAACCGGCGACGTGCTCGGCGAACTCGCGCCACACCGACGCGCGGAGGAACAGCGCTTCGCCGTCCTTCCACTCGTTGGCCTGACGGTCGAAGTTGCGCGGCGTCGACGCGATCGTGAAGTTCGCGACGGGCAGGCCGTTCTGCGTGTAGCGCAGCTCGGGGTCTGCCGTGAGGTTTCCCACGACGGTGATGACGGTCTCGCCGGCCATCGTCCTTACGCCTTCGCTGCCTTGCGGGCGGCCTTGGCCTCGGCGCGCTCCTTCTCGGCGGCGACCTGAGCGATCGCCTCCTCGGCACGCAGGACCTTGGTACGCATGATCTGCTCGTTCAGCTTGAGCTGACGGTCGAGCTCCTGCGTGGCCTCGCTCGTGGCGGTGAAGTTGACGACGGCGTAGATGCCCTCGTTCTTCTTCTGGATCTCGTACGCCAGGCGACGCTTGCCCCAGACGTCGACGTTCTCGATGGAGCCACCGTCTGCGGTGATCACCTTGAGGAACCCGTCGAGCTTGGGGGCGACCTGACGCTCGTCGATCTCGGGGTCGAGGATGACCATGAGCTCGTACTGGTGTGAGTGCGTCACTAACCCACCTCCTTCGGACTAGAACGGATGCCGGGCATTTCCCGGCATCAGGAGGGTTGATGCACGTGCCCGAGCGTTGTTCCGGAACGGAACGCAGACGGGCAACCACAACAGTCTACCCGACGACCGCTACG
This sequence comes from Microbacterium sp. MRS-1, assembly GCF_000585455.1. Lineage (NCBI taxonomy): Bacteria > Bacillati > Actinomycetota > Actinomycetes > Micrococcales > Microbacteriaceae > Microbacterium > Microbacterium sp. MRS-1. Next base: position 48,218 of record NZ_JAUF01000048.1, on the reverse strand, counting down.
CTCATGGACGACGGGGGCGACGGAAGGACGGTGGATGCCGGGCACGCACGTTCCCGCGCGCGCAGGCGTGGTCCTGACCGCGCTGCTGATGGCCGCAGCGGTCTGCAATCTGACCACCGGCGGCGCCAGCGTCGCCCTGCCCGACATCGCCGGCACCTTCGACGCCCCCCAGACGACACTCAACCTCGTCGCGCTCGGCACGGGCCTCGGACTCGCGATGACCGTGCTGTACGCCGGCGCCCTCGGCGACCGCTACGGTCGGGTGCGACTGCTGTGCATCGGGCTGATCGGCCTGCTCATCGCCGGCACCGCGGCAAGCCTCGCCCCGACGATCGAGTTCCTCATGGGAGCGCGCGTGCTCACCGGCATCGCTGCGGGCTGCGCCTTTCCGACGACGCTCGCCCTCATCACCGCCCTCTGGGCCGAGGGGCCGGCGCGCGTCCGCGCGATCGCCCTGTGGACGGCGACCGGCGCCGTGGCCACGGTCGCCGGTTCGGTGATCTCGGGTGCGCTCGTCGTCGCCTTCGGCTGGCGCATCGCCCTGCTGCTGCCCGTGCCGGTCGCCGTCGTGGCGCTGCTCATCGCCGCACGGTCGATTCCGCGGGGCGTGGCGGAGTCCGACGAGCCGGTCGATCATCTCGGCGGCATCCTGTCGGTCATCGCCGTGGCCGCGCTGGTGCTCGGTCTCGGCGTCGTCTTCGCCCCGGGGGAGACGGGTGCGGGGGCGGGCCTGCTCGTCGCGGCGGCGGTGCTGATCGCCGCTTTCGCGGCACGCCAGCTGCGCGTCGCGGCACCCCTCTACGACCTGTCGATCGCGCGGCGACGCCTGTTCTGGGTGCCGGCCGTCGCGGGAACTCTCGCCTTCGGCGCGCTCGTGGGGGCGATGTTCGTCGGCCAGCAGTACCTGCAGAACATCCTCGGCTACGACGCGCTGCAGGCGGGCATCGCGCTCATCCCCGCCGCGATCGCGCTGCTCGTCTGCGCACCGCTGGCAGCGGTCCTCGTCGAACGCGGCACGCGAACGGCGATGATCGTCGGCTACGTCGTGCTCATCGCCGCCTTCGGCACGATGCTCGCGTGGAACGAGACCACACCGCCGGTGATCGTCGCGCTCGCGTTCGCCCTGGTCGGCGGGGGTGCGTCGTTCGTGATGACCGCGGCATCCCGATCCCTGACCAGCAGCACCCCGGTGCGCCGCGCGGGCATGGCCTCGGCGACCAGCGATCTGCAGACCGACCTCGGCGGCGCCGTGATGCAGGCACTGCTCGGTGCCGTGCTCGCCGGCGGGTTCTCGCACGTGTTCGCCGGGCTCATCGCCGCCTCTCCCGAAGCCGCATCGCTCTCCGACGACATCACCCGCGCCCTGCAGGCGTCGTACGCGTCGGCCGCCCACGTGGCCGCCAACAACCCCGCCTACGCGGCGCACATCCTCGAGGCGGCGCGGTTGAGCTTCGTCGACGGCGCCTGGGCGGCGTACCTCGTCGGGGCGATCGCCCTCCTGCTGGGGCTGATCGTGGTGGGCGTGGGCCTTCCGGGGGTCGCCGTCGAGAAAGAGTTGCGAGGCCGTTATCGCGACGAGGACGCCCTGACGGCGCCCTGAAAGCTCGCCCGGGTAGCGTGGCGATATGAGCACGCCCGCGGCATCCTCAGCCTTCGACGCGCGACCGCTCATCGAGCCTGCCGATCGGGCGACCGTGCGCGCCTACGTCCGCGACCTGCGCGCGAGCGGACGGGCACCGGCGCCGAACGTCGCGTCGCGGGCCGTCTTCGCCGTGCTCGCCGTCGTGGCCGTGCTCTTCGTCTTCGGGTCGACGGTGATCGGTGTCGTGGGCGGCATGATGACGGCATCCGGGGGCGGGTTCTCGCCCTTCATGATCGCGCCGATCCTCGTGGTCGTCGGTGTGGCCGCGGTGCTCGCGACCGCGCTGGTGCGCATGTTCGGCGCCCGCACGGGGGAGCGGTGGTGGCGCCTCGACCGCTTCGCGCGGGCCAACGCGATGACCTGGTACCCGTCGGTGTCGAACCCACCGCTGCCGGGAATGGTGTTCGGCATCGGACACGGGCGCATCGCGAGCGACGTGGTCCGCGGCGAGAGGCCGCGCTTCGTCGAGTTCGGCAACTATGTGTACCGCACGGGCTCGGGCAAGAACGAGTCGACGCATCGGTGGGGCTACGTCGCCGTCAAGCTGTCGACCCCGCTGCCCAACATCGTGCTGGATGCCGTCGGCAACAACAGACTGTTCGGCTCCAACCTGCCGGCCGCACTCGAGGGGTCCCAACGGCTGAGCCTGGAGGGCGACTTCGACCGTTCCTTCACCCTGTACTGCCCGTCCGGCTACGAGGCCGACGCGCTCTACCTCTTCACGCCCGACATCATGGCGCGATTCGTCGACCACGCTGCCGCCCTCGACGTCGAGATCGTCGATGACTGGCTCTTCCTCTACACGCCGCGCGAGGCGTCCACGCTCGACCCGGCCACCTGGGCCTGGCTGTTCTCCGTGGTGGCGGCGCTGCTCGACAAGCTCGCACAGTGGGAGCGCTGGCGCGACGAGCGCCTCGCCGCACCGGCGACCGGCGCGGCCGTCCCCGCGCGTGACGCGGCGGGATCGGCGGCACTGCCGTTCGCGGCGCCCGCGGCATCCCTGGGTCCACCTCCCGGCGTCGCACCCGAGGGCCGCCGGCTGCGACGTCGGGTGCCGTGGGCCGCGATCATCGTGATCGGCGCGGCACTGCTGCTGATGCTGTTCGGCCCGCTGGGTGTGTTCGCGTCGATCATCGAGAACCTGTCGAACTGACACCCGCCGTTGCACGTGAAACGGTGTGCGGCGCCGGTCAGGCGACGGCGGGGGCGGCATACGCGGCATCCACCTCTGCCGGAGTGTCCTGCACGAGCGCGAGCGCGCTGCGGTGTCCGCCGGACGCCGGCAGTTCGGGAGGAGATTTCACGTCGGGAGGATGCCGTGGCCCGATCGATCCTCCCGGAGCGAAATCTCCTCCGGTGGCGCAGCCCGCAGCCCGCAGGCCGCAGGCCGCAGGCCGCAGGCGCGGGTTGGCTCAGCCGCGTGCGGCGCGCCAGGCCTCGCGGCGCGCGGCCTGCTCCACCGGATCGGGCACCGGCAGCGACGCGATGAGCTTGCGGGTGTAGTCGTCCTGGGGGTCGCCGAGCACCTGCGCGGTTGGCCCGGTCTCGGCGATCGTGCCCGTGTGCAGCACCACGACCCGGTGGGCGAGCATGTCGACCACCGCGAGATCGTGGGTGATGAACAGGGTCGCGAACCCGAACCGCTCCTGCAGCTCGCCGAACAGTTCCAGCACGCGTGCCTGCACCGACACGTCGAGCGCGCTCGTGGGCTCGTCGGCGATGAGCAGCTTCGGGTCGAGGGCGAGGCCGCGGGCCAGCGATGCGCGCTGGCGCTGTCCGCCCGACAGCTCGTGCGGGAAGCGGTCGCCGAACGCCTTCGGCAGCTGCACGGCCTCGAGCAGCTCGTCGACGCGGTCGCGGGCATCCGCGGCATCCCGAGCGCCGCCGTGCACGACCAACGGCTCGGCGACGTTCTGCGCGATCGTCAGCAGCGGGTTGAAGCTCGTCGCCGGATCCTGGAACACGAACCCGAGGTCCTTGCGGTGGGGCCGGAACGTGCGCTCCTTGACCCCGTTCATCTCGACCCCGAGCACCCGCAGCGAGCCGCCGGTCACGGGTGTGAGCCCGGCGATCGCACGGCCGATCGTCGTCTTTCCCGATCCGCTCTCGCCGACCAGACCCACGACCTCGCCCGGCGCGATCGAGAAGCTCACGCGGTCGACGGCACGGAAGCCGGCACGACGCAGACGCCCGGCGTACTCGATGACGAGATCCTCCGCCACCACGACCGGCGCCGCCTCGGCCACTCCCGCCGGCAGCTGCCGGTCGACGATCTCCAGGCGCGGCACGGCGGCCAGCAGGCGCTTCGTGTAGTCGTTCTGCGGGGCGGCGAACAGCTCCAGGGCGGGCGCTGTTTCGACGACCTCGCCATTCAGCATGACCGCGACACGGTCGGCGAGGTCGGCCACGACGCCCATGTTGTGCGTGATCAGCACGATCGCGGTGCCGTCTTCGTCGCGCAGGCGCCGCAGCAGATCGAGGATCTCGGCCTGCACCGTGACGTCGAGTGCCGTGGTCGGCTCGTCGGCGATGATCACGGTCGGATCGAGCGCCAGCGCCGTGGCGATGACGATGCGCTGCTTCTGCCCGCCGGAGAACTGGTGCGGGTAGTCGTCGACGCGCCGCTCGGGATCGGGGATGCCGACACGGCCGAGCATCTCGATCGCGCGCGCCCGCGCCTGCTTCTTCGTGTACGTCCCGTGGGCGCGCAGACCCTCGGCCAGCTGCCACCCCACGGTGAAGACGGGGTTCAGGGCGGTCGAGGGCTCCTGGAAGATCATCGCCGCCTTCGTGCCGCGCACCCGGCGCATCGCCTCGCGGTCGAGGCCGATGACATCGGTGCCGTCGAGCACGACGGCACCCTGCGTCAGCGCCGTCTCGGGCAGCAGGCCCAGGATGCTGCGGGCGGTGACCGTCTTGCCGCTGCCCGACTCGCCGACGATCGCGAGCACCTCGCCGGGGCGCACGTCCAGGCTCACACCGCGCACGGCGTGCACGTCGCCACCGTCGGTCGCGAAGGTGACGTCCAGGTCACGGATGTCGACGGCGCGTGCGTCGGAAGAGGCCGCAGCCATCACTCCACCTCTCCCATCATCTCGCGGGACGCCGGCTGGCTCGCCGCGACGGCATCCGCCGGTGTCGGTGTCTTCTTCGCCGACCCTGCCCGACGCCGCGCGCGCAGGCGCGGGTCGGCGAGGTCGTTGAGGCTCTCGCCGATCAGCGTGATACCCAGCACCGTCAGCACGATCGCGAGCCCCGGGGGAACCGCGGTCCACCAGATGCCCGCGGCGACGTCGCTGATCGACTTGTTGAGGTCGTAACCCCACTCGGCGGCGACGGTCGGCTGGATGCCGAAGCCGAGGAAGCCGAGAGCGGCGAGGGTGGCGATGGCCTCCGACGCGTTGAGGGTCACGATCAGCGGCAGCGTGCGCGTGGAGTTGCGCAGCACGTGGCGGAACATGATGCGCGGCGTCGAGGCACCGATCACCTTCGCCGATTCGACGAAGGCCTCCGTCTTGACCCGCACCACCTCGGCGCGCACGACCCGGAAGTACTGCGGGATGAACACGACGGTGATGGATGCCGCGGCCGCCATGATCCCGGGCCAGAGCCCTGACTGTCCGTTGTTGATCGCGATGGCCACGACGATCGCGAGCAGCAGCGTCGGGAACGCGTAGATCGCGTCGGCGACGACGACCAACGCACGGTCGACCCAGCCGCCGAGGTACCCGGAGACGAGACCCAGCAGGATGCCGACGAACACCGACATCGCGATCGCGACGATCACGACCATCAGCGCGGTCTGGGCGCCCCAGATGACGCGCGACAGCACGTCGTAGCCGCCGACCGTCGTGCCGAGCAGGTGCGCCGCGCTCGGCGGCTGCTGCGCGCCGAAGTTGCCGTCGGGTCCGTCGAGCTGGGCGTAGCCGTAGGGGGCGATGAGCGGCGCGAAGATCGCGCAGAACACGAAGATGCCGGTCAGCACGAGGCCGGCGACCAGCATGCCGCGCTGCAGGCCGACGCTCTGGCGCAGCTGATGGATGACCGGCATCCGGTCGATGAGGCGAGGCTTCGTCATGTCCGCATCCCTCCTCAGTACCGGACCCGCGGGTCGATGAACGCGGCGATGATGTCCACGGCGAAGTTGGTGACCGCGACGATGATGGCGATCATCGCGACGATTCCCTGCACGGCGACGAAGTCGCGCGAGCCGAGGTAGGCGGCCAGCTGGAAGCCGAGACCCTTCCACTCGAAGGTCGTCTCGGTGAGCACGGCACCGCCGAGCATCAGCGCGATCTGCAGGCCGATGACCGTGATGATCGGGATGAGCGCAGGCTTGTACGCGTGCGTGCGCACCAGGCGTCCCTCCCGCACACCGCGTGAGCGGGCCGCGTCGATGTAGGGCATGTTGAAGGTGCCGATGACGTTCGTGCGGACGAGCCGCAGGAAGATGCCGGCGGTGAGCAGACCCAGCGTGAGGGCGGGGAGTACCGCGTGCAGCAGCACGTCCTGCACGTAGGCGGGGTTGCCGGAGGCGATCGCGTCGATGAGATAGATGCCGGTGCCGCCGTTGCGGCCGATGGCGAGCTCGGTGCGTACGCTCGCGCGTCCGGAGATGGGCAGCCAACCGAGCCAGACGCCGAAGACGAGCTTGGCGACCAGGCCCGCGAAGAAGACGGGCGTCGCGTAGAAGAGGATGGCGCTCACGCGCAGCAGCGCGTCGGGCCAGCGGTCACGCAGCGCCGCCGCGACCATGCCCAGCGGGATGCCGACGATGAACGCGATCACGAGCGAATAGAGCACGAGCTCGAGGGTCGCGGTGCCGTAGGTGGCGATGACCTGCACGACCGGCTGGTTGTCGGTGATGGTCGTGCCGAAGTCGAAGGTGAAGATGCGGCCGAGGTACTCGACGTACTGCACGAGGATCGGTCGGTCATAGCCGGCCTCGTGGATGCGCTCGGCCAGCTGATCGGCCGGCAGGCGTCCGCCGAGGGCGGCGGTGATCGGGTCGCCGGTGAGGCGGATGAGGAAGAAGACCAGCGTCACGAGGATCAGCACGGTCGGGAAGATCAGCAGGAACCGGATGAGGATGTACCGGCCCAGGGCTGAGCCGGATCCGGTCTTGCGGACCTCCAGCGCGGGAGGCGGCTCGGCGACGGAGGATGCCGTGGCGGTGCTGGTCATAGATGCCTACTCTACGGATGACGGGCGTTTCGACTCGCTGCGCTCGCTCAACGACCGGGGGTGTGATTCCCCCGGTCGTTGAGTGAGGAGCGCAGCGACGAGTCGAAACGCCCGGAACGCGTTACTTCGTGATCGGAGCGAAACGGAGCTTGAACGACGCGTCGAGCGTGACGCCCTTCACGTCGGCACCGGTCACCGCGACCTGAGCGCCCTGCAGCAGCGGGACGGTCGAGAGGTCCTTGGCCACGAGGTCCTGGATCTTCTCGATGTCGGACGTGCGCGTGGCGGCATCCGTTTCGACGGCCTGCTTGAGGATCAGGTCGTTGACCTCCGGGTTGACGTAGTGGTTGCCCAGGAAGTTCTTCTCCAGGAAGAACGGCGTCAGGTAGTTGTCGGCGTCGGAGTAGTCCGGGAACCAGCCGAGCTGGTAGGCCGGGTAGACGTCGGCGGTGCGGTCCTTGGAGTACTGCACCCACTCGGTCGACTGAAGGTTGACGGTGAACAGACCGTCCTTCTCGAGCTGCTGCTTCACCAGCGCGTACTCGTCACCCGACGACGGACCGTAGTGGTCGGGGCTGTACTGCAGGCTCAGCGTGACCGGCGTCGTGACACCGGCCGCGGCCAGGGTCGCCTTCGCCTTGTCGGCGCTGGGGCCTCCGTTGCCGTCGCCGTAGAGACCCTTCAGGGCGTCGGTCGCGCCCGCGAAGCCGGCCGGAACGTACGAGTAGAGCGGGGTGTAGGTGCCCTTGTAGACCTGGTCGGAGATCGTCTTGCGGTCGATCAGATCGGCCACCGCCTGGCGGACGGCGAGCGCCTTGGCCGGGTCGGCCTCGGCGGTCGTCGCACCGTACGGCTGCGTGTTGAAGTTGAAGACGATGTAGCGGATCTCGCCACCCGGACCCTCGACGACCTTGACCTTGTCGTTGCCCGACAGGTCGGCCACGTCGGTCGACGACAGGCTGCGGTAGGCCACGTCGACGTCGCCCTGCTGGACGGCGAGCTTCAGGTTGGACGACTCGGCGAAGTAGCTGAGGATGGCGCCCGAGTTGCTCGGCGCGGCGAGCAGACCCTTGTAGTTCTTGTTGGGCGTGAACTCGACCGTCTTGTTGAAGTCCCACTTCGTGATCGAGTAGGGGCCGCCGAAGGCGTCGGCCTTCACGATGTCCTGGTCGGGCGTGACGGCGTCGGCCGAGAACACCTCCTCGTCGACGATCGCGCCGGGGAAGGACGTGAGGATGAAGGGGAAGACCTGGTCGTTGTCGGTCTTGAGCTTGAAGACGACGGTCGTGGCATCCGGCGTGGAGACGCTGTCAAGGTTGTAGAGCAGGCTCGAGGCGCCGTTGGGGTCGGCGATCTTCAGGTTGCGGTCGAACGAGAACTTGACGTCCGAGGAGGTCAGGTCGTGGCCGTTGGCCCACTTCAGGCCCGCGGGGAGCTTCACGGTGTACTCGTTGGGCGAGGTGAACTCGGCGGACTCGGCGAGGTCGGGAACGACCTTGTTGGAGTTGTAGTCGGTGTTCACCAGGTAGGGGAAGACCTGGGTCTGCACGGCGAGCGAGCCGTTGTCGTACGAGCCGGCCGGGTCGAGCGTGGTGACCTTGTCGGTCGTGCCGATGATGATGGGCCCGGATGCCGCGCCATCGGTCGACCCGCCCGTGGACCCTCCGCCGGCGCAGCCGGCCAGGAGCAGCGCGGAGACGGCGAGCGCGCCCGCTGCCAGAGCGGTGCGGGCGCGGGCGGAGCCCGGCGAACTGAAGTGCAGTGCCATATGTGAGTACCTCTGCTGTATGTCGGTCGGCCCCGCCGGACAGGCGAAGCTCAGGTCGCTATCCTTTCGTGCACATCGCCGGCCTGCCTCGTGATCGCGCTTTTTGTAACAGGAATGAAACCGGAGACCACCGCGCCTGAGGCAGGTCTCTCGCGCAGGAGCGTCCATCGCGCCGCGTCAGTGATCGCGTGCGCTCGCGTGTTCCGGCGGGAGCAGGCCGTCGTCGCGCGCGGCCTGCGCGAGCTCCGAGTTGGTGTGGATGACGAGCCGGGCCTCCTGCGCGCTCAGAGCGGGGCGCACGGCGAGCGCGTCGAGCCTCGCGCGCGCATGGGGCGACCGGGCGCGCGCACCCCGGCGGACCGCATCGACGACCGCCCGCACGATACCCTCGGACTCCCGCGAGGACACGATGCCCTCCACCCCGGCATCCATCAACGTCCGGACGACGTGGTCGGGGGCGTCGGCGGTGAGGGCGACCACGCGCATGCCCAGCCGGCCCGCCAGCAGCTCGCGCGCGTGCGCCCTGCGAGCGCTCGATGGGTCGACGATCGTCACGCGCCGCAGTGCCGCGCCTCCCGAAGCGGTCATGTCTCCTCCTTGCGCTCCACCGGTAGAGAGTGCGAAACCGGCGATTCGTCACGCGAGTACGCCGACGAGTTTTCGGCCGTGACGAATGTCATGGCGCAGTCGTGACGGCCGTGTGCGGTGCACAGGCCGGCGCGCGGGCAGAGTCGGAGACATGGATGAGAACCAGGGACTGCTCGCGGTGGATGCCGCGGGCCTGCGCAAGAGCTTCGGCAGTGTCCGAGCGGTGGAGAGCGTCGATCTGCGGGTGCGCCCGGGCGAGATCGTCGCCTTCCTGGGCCCGAACGGCGCCGGCAAGACGACGACCATCGACATGCTGCTGGGCCTGTCGGACCCCGACGGGGGCGCGGTGCGCGTGTTCGGCGAGAGCCCGCGCGCGGCCATCTCGCACGGCCTCGTCTCGGCGGTGTTGCAGACCGGCGGCCTGCTGAAGGACATCACGGTGCGCGAGACGCTCGCGCTCACGGCGAGCCTGTTCGCCGACACGCGTCCGATCGAGGAGGTCATGCAGCGCGCGGGCATCAGCGACCTGAGGAGCCGCCGGGTCGGCCTGTGCTCGGGCGGCCAGCAGCAGCGACTGCGCTTCGCGATGGCGCTGCTCAGCGACCCCGGACTGCTGATTCTCGACGAGCCCACCACCGGGATGGACGTCGAGGGCCGCCGCGCGTTCTGGAGCGCGATCCGCGCCGACGCCGCCCGCGGGCGCACGGTGCTGTTCGCGACGCATTACCTCGACGAGGCCGATGAGTACGCCGACCGCATCGTGCTGATGAGCCGCGGGCGCATCGTCGCCGACGGCTCCACCGCCGAGATCAAGAACCTCGTCTCCGGTCGCATCGTCCGCGCCACCCTGCCCGGCGCCGACCCGGCGCGGCTCGCCGGCCTTCCCGGCGTCGACGACGTCGAGTTCGCCGGCGACCGCATCAGCATCCACACGAAGAACTCGGATGCCGTCGCCCGCCACCTCCTCACCGAGACGGCGGCCCGCGACGTCGAGATCACGTCCCAGAACCTCGAGAGCGTCTTCCTCGCCCTCACCTCCGAAGGAGCCTCCGCATGAGCACCGCATCCTCCGCGACGTCCGCGCTGTCGGCCGACCGGGTCACCCTCGACCGCCGCGTCCCTCCGCTCGGCGGCTTCAATCTGACCTATCTGGGCATCGAGCTCAGACGGCGCCTGCGCAATCGCCGGACGCTGTTCTTCACGATCGCCTTCCCCGTCATGATGTACGTCATCATCGGCCTTCCCCTCCGCGACGAGCAGCTCACGGCGACGCCCGTCGCCGACGGCGGCGTGTCGGTCGCGGCGTACATCATGGTGTCGATGGCGATGTACGGCGCCATGATGTCGGCCACGCAGACCGGCGCGGCCGTCGCCCTGGAACGCACGCAAGGCTGGAGCCGGCAGCTGCGGCTGACCCCGCTGAACCCGCTCGTCAACATCATCATCAAGATGATCGCGGGCATGGTGCTGGGCCTTCTCGCGGTCGTCGCCACATATGCGGCCGGCGCGATCAGCGGCATCCAGCTCAGCGCCGGGCAGTGGATCGGCACGGGACTGGTCGGCTGGGTGCTCGCGAGCGCCGTCTTCACGACCCTCGGGCTGTTCGTCGGCTACCTCATGCCGAGTGAGAACGCCGCGCAGGTGACGAGTCTGATCGTCGTCTTCCTGTCGTTCCTCGGCGGCCTGTTCTACCCGCTCAGCAGCATGCCCGACTTCATGCAGACGATCGCGAAGTTCACGCCCGTCTACGGCATCGGCGAGCTCGCCCGCTCACCGCTGACCGGCGAGAGCTTCGACGCGATGTGGCTGGTCAACGCGCTCGTCTGGCTCGTGCTGTTCGTCGCCGGCACGACGTGGGCGTTCCGGCGCGACACGAAGCGCGTGTGAGCCGCGCGTCCTACAGTGAGATCCGTGACCGCACTCACCGGCGGCGGCCCGTCGCACGACTTCGGCGAACCGCGCTGGAACATCCAGCCGACCGACGGCACGTCGCCGCGCACGGTGAAGGGGATCCTCACCGGGCGCGGCGCCGTGCGCTGGTACACGGGGTCGGCGCTGTCGATGATCTGGCTGCTCACCTTCATCCCGATCCTCACCGCCGACGGGCCGGTACGGGCGATCGTCCCGCTGACGCTGCTGGCGGTCTTCGCGGTCGGGTTCCTCGTGGGCGCCCCGCTCGCGTGGGCACCCCGCGCGACGCGGCATCGGCTGCTGCCAGCCGCCGCGCTCTTCGTGTTCTCCTTCTCGCTGTTCCCCTGGGCGGGGTGGGAGGTGCGCGGCCTGTGGACGTACGTCGGCGTGCTGGTGGGCATGGCGGTGCTGCCGCTGCGCCTCACCTGGCTGCTGCTGTTCGCCCTCGGCGCGGCATCCCTCCTCGCCGGCGTCGCGCTGAACGGCTGGAACGAGGACATCCTCTGGATCCCCGCGATACTCATCTCCATCTCCGCCATGATGGCCGCCTTCGCCCGCAACATCGCCGCGATGAACGAGTTGCGTGCGACGCGCGATCAGATGGCGACGATGGCGGTCGAGCGCGAGCGCAGCCGGGTCGCCCGCGATCTGCACGACATCCTCGGGCACTCGCTCACCGTCATCACCGTCAAGACCGAACTGGCCGGGCGCCTCATCGACGTCGATCCCGAGCGCGCCCGTACGGAGATCGCCGAGGTCGAGCAGCTCGCCCGCGGCGCGCTGACCGATGTGCGCGCCACCGTCGCCGGCTACCGCGGAGTCAGCATCTCCGGTGAGCTTGCCGCGGCACGGGCGGCGCTCGAGGCGGCGGGCATCGAGGCGCAGCTGCCCGGCTCGACCGACATGCTGCCGGCGGACAGGCGGGAGCTCGCGGGATGGGTCGTGCGCGAGGGCGTCACGAACGTCATCCGGCACGCGCAGGCCTCGCGCTGCCGCATCGAGCTGACCGCTCGCGCCGTCGCGATCTGCGACGACGGCGTCGGACCGAGGGCGGACGAGGCCGTCGGCGGCAACGGGCTCGTCGGCATCCGAGAGCGCGTCGAGAGCGCCGGCGGCCGGCTCACGATCGGGCGCAGCGACCTCGGCGGGTTCCTCCTGAAGGCGACGCTGTGATCCGCCTGCTCATCGCCGACGATCAGGCACTCGTGCGCGGCGCCCTGTCGGCCCTGCTCGGTCTCGAACCCGACATCGAGGTGGTCGCCGAGGTGGGTCGCGGTGACGAGGTCGTGGATGCCGCCGTGCGATCGGCTGCGGACGTCGCCCTGCTCGACATCGAGATGCCGGGGATGGACGGGATCGCGGCGGCATCCGCGCTGCGCAGCGCCCTGCCGACCTGCCGGACGCTCATCGTGACCACCTTCGGGCGGCCGGGGTATCTGACGCGTGCGATGCGGGCGGGAGCGTCCGGCTTCGTCGTGAAGGACACGCCCGCGGCACAGCTCGCCGACGCCGTCCGACGGGTGGCGCAGGGGCTGCGGGTCGTCGATCCCGCCCTCGCCGCCGACTCGCTCGCGCAGGGCGAGTCGCCCCTGACGGCCCGCGAGACCGATGTGCTCGCGGTGGCCCGGACAGGCGGCTCGATCGCCGACATCGCGCAGATGCTGCACCTGAGCGAGGGCACGGTGCGCAACCATCTCTCCATGGCGATCGGCAAGACGGGTGCCCGCAACCGCGCCGACGCCGTGCGGGTCGCCGACGAGAACGGCTGGCTCTAGCCGCGGCATCCGGCGCCTCCCCCCTCACCGCGAGACACGCGCTGCGCACCCAGACACGCGCTGTGCACCGGTGTCTCGGTGCACGCGTGGTGTCTCGCGGTTCGCGGGGCGGTTCGCGGCGCGGCGGCGGGCCGCCGTCAGCGCAGGCCGAAGTGGTCGAGTTCGGCGTCGTCCAGCATCCGCGAGCGGATGAGGAAGCGCATGCCGGTCGGCCCCTCGACGCTGAAGCCCGCGCCGCGGCCCGGAACGACGTCGATCGTGAGGTGCGTGTACTTCCAGTACTCGAACTGCGATGCGGAGATGAAGACCTCGATGGGGTCGTCCAGCCCCACGTCGAGGTCGCCGAGTTTCACGTCCGACGGCCCGGTGAGGAACATCCCGACGGGGTAGCACATGGGTGCGCTGCCGTCGCAGCATCCGCCGGACTGGTGGAACATGAGCTTGCCGTGCTGCGCCGTGAGCTGACGCAGGAGGGATGCCGCGGCATCCGTCACCGCGACCCTGCTGAGTGTGGCCGTCATGACCGACCCCTTTCTCTGCCGAGACACGACCTGCCGCCCGAAACGCACGGGCGTCTGGGGCGGCAGGTCGTGTCTCGCCGATGTGTCTCGACTCAGAAGAAGCCCATCGGCCCTTCGGCGTAGGACACGAGCAGGTTCTTGGTCTGCTGGTAGTGATCGAGCATCTTGAGGTGGTTCTCGCGGCCGATGCCCGACTGCTTGTACCCGCCGAACGCGGCGTGCGCCGGGTACTGGTGATAGGTGTTCGTCCACACGCGACCGGCCTCGATGCGGCGACCGGCGCGGTACATCGTGTCGGCCGACCGGCTCCACACGCCCGCACCCAGGCCGTAGAGGGTGTCGTTGGCGGTGTGGATGGCGTCGTCGAAGCCGTCGAAGCTGGTCACCGAGACGACGGGACCGAAGATCTCCTCCTGGAAGATGCGCATCGAGTTCTGTCCCTCGAACACCGTCGGTGCCACGTAGTAGCCACCGCTGAGCTCGCCGCCGAGGTCCACCCGCTCCCCGCCGGCGAGCAGCTTCGCGCCCTCGGCCTTGCCGATCTCGATGTAGCTGAGGATCTTCTCGAGCTGGTCGTTCGAGGCCTGCGCACCGATCATGGTGGCGGGGTCGAGCGGGTTGCCCTGGATGATCTTGCCGACGCGCTCGAGGCCGTCGCCGAGGAACTGGTCGTAGATCGAGCGCTGGATGAGCGCCCGCGACGGGCAGGTGCAGACCTCGCCCTGGTTCAGCGCGAAGAACGTGAAGCCCTCCAGCGCCTTGTCGTAGTAGGCGTCCTTCTGCCGAGCGACGTCCTCGAAGAAGATGTTCGCGCTTTTGCCGCCGAGCTCCAGCGTCACCGGGATGAGGTTCTGCGACGCGTACTGCATGATCAGCCGACCGGTCGTGGTCTCTCCCGTGAACGCGACCTTGCGGATGCGCTTGTGCTGGGCGAGCGGCGCGCCCGCCTCGATACCGAACCCGTTGACGATGTTCACGACACCGGCCGGCAGCAGGTCGCCGATGATGTCGAAGAGGAACAGGATGGATGCCGGGGTCTGCTCAGCCGGCTTCAGCACGACGCAGTTGCCGGCGGCGAGCGCGGGCGCGAGCTTCCACGTGGCCATCAGCAGCGGGAAGTTCCACGGGATGATCTGGCCGACGACGCCCAGCGGTTCGTGGAAGTGATACGCGACGGTGTCTTCGTCGATCTGGCTGAGCGTGCCCTCCTGGGCGCGCAGCACACCGGCGAAGTAGCGGAAGTGGTCGATCGCCAGCGGGATGTCGGCGGCGAGCGTCTCACGGACCGGCTTGCCGTTCTCCCACGTCTCGGCGACGGCGATCTTCTCGAGGTTCGCCTCGATGCGGTCAGCGATCTTGTTGAGGATGTTCGCACGGTCGGCCGGGGTGGTCTTCTTCCACGACTCGAACGCCTTCCAGGCGACGTCAACGGCGCGGTCGATGTCTTCCGCGGTACCGCGGCCGACCTCGGTGAACGGCTTGCCCGTGACCGGGGTGATGTTCTCGAAGTACTGCCCCTTGATCGGTTCGACGAACTCGCCGCCGATGTAGTGGCCGTACCGCGGACGGTACTCGGCGATGGCCCCGCGCTGGCCGGGAGCAGCGTAAACGCTCGAGACGCCCTCTTCGACGATGGTCATGATGTCTCCTTCGACAGTGCATGGTCCGCGGCATCCCTCGCCGCGTTCGGATGCGCTGACGCTACGCACCGCAACGTTGCATCGCGTTGCGTGGGCGGCTGGCGCCGCGGCATCCGCGTGGCTCGCGCCCCGGCATCCGCCACGAGAAACACGTTGCGTGCCGAGAAACCCCTGCGTGGGGTGTTTCTCGGCGCGCGAGTGGTTTCTCGCGGCGGGGGCGGGGGCGGGGCGGGATGCCGGGGGTCAGTCGTGGGCGAGGGCGGCGAGCCAGCGGCGGGAGGCGTCGCGCAGGGCGCCGGCGTCGCCCGCAGGCAGGAGCGCGAGAAGGCGGTGCTCGTTGGCGAGGTGCGCCGTGAACGCACGGTCGATGAGGTCGACGCCCTCGGGGGTGAGGCGTACGAGGCGCCGACGGCGGTCGTCCTCGGCATCCGTGCGGACGACGAGGCCGCGGTCGATCAGGCGGTCGACACGCTTGGTGAGCCCGCCGGTGGTGACCATCGTGTGGTCGGCCAGTTCGCCCGCCGGCAGCTCGTACGGCGCACCGGCGCGGCGAAGGGATGCCAGGAGGTCGAACTCGGCCTCGCTGAGCCCGAACTGCGCGTAGACGGCGGTCAGCTCCGCCGTCAGCGCCGCGGCCAGGCGATGAAGACGGCCGATCACGCCCTGCGGAGACGGATCGAGATCGGGGCGTTCGCGGCGCCACTGCTCCTGGACGAGGTCGACGTGATCCTGCACGCCGTCGACTTTACCTTCCGCGGAAGCTATATTATCTTCCGTGGAAGATAAAAGGCTGCGATGGGTTCTCGTGACGGCGATCGCCCCCATCGCCTGGGGGAGCACCTACTTCGTGACGCGTCATGTGCTGCCGCCCGACGCGGCGCTGTGGGGCGCGGTCATCCGGTGCCTGCCGGCGGGGCTTCTCGTGCTGCTCGTCACCCGGCGACTGCCGCGCGGCGCGTGGTGGTGGCGCTCGGTCGTGCTCGGCGGTCTCACCGTCGGGGGCCTCAACGTGCTCGTCTACGTCGCCGCACAGCGCCTCGCGACGAGTCTGGCCGCGACGATCATGTCCACCTCGGCGGCGGCGCTGCTGCTGCTCAGCTGGATGTTGCTGCGGCAGCGGCCGGCGCTCCGGGCGGCGCTCGGCGCGGCGCTCGGCATCGTCGGCGTGGTCGTCATGCTCCAGCCCGGCGGAGGGGATGCCGACGGGTGGGGCATCGCGGCATCCATCGTGGCGATGCTCTCCTCATCGCTCGGCTTCGTACTGACGACGCGGTGGGGAGCGGACGTGCCACCCCTGACGATGACGGCGTGGCAGCTCATCGCCGGCTCCCTCGTCGTGGCGCCGGTCGCGATCATCGTGGAGGGTGCGCCGCCGGCCCTCGATGGACCGGCGCTGCTTGGGTTCGCGTACATCATCCTCGTGGCGACGGCGGTCGCCTACGCCGCGTGGTTCACCGGGCTGTCGCGACTGCCCGGCGCGGTCGTCGGCGTGATCGGGCTGCTCAACCCCGTGACCGGTGTGCTCCTGGGCGTCGTCGTCGCGCACGAGCCGTTCGGGCCGGCGCAGATCGTCGGCCTCGCGCTCGTCGTGGTCGGGGTGCTCATCGGCACCCTCGCGCCCACCGCTCCGGGGCCTGGGCCGGCGCCCCAGCCGCTCGTCAGAGGTGGTCGTCGACGGCGCGCGTGAGCGCGTCGAACCGCGAGTTGTCCGCGAGCTCGTCCAGCAGCACCGCACGACCGTCCGGTCCCGCGAGCGGGATCTGCCAGTTGGGGTACTCGCGGTCGGTTCCGGGCTGGTTCTGCGCGCGGCGCTCCCCGACGGCATCCACCAGCGCCACCCCGAGCAGCTGCGAGGGGGATGCCGTGATCAGCACGTTGAGCGCCGCGATCACCTCCGCCTCGCTCGGGTCTGCGCCCAGCAGGCCGCGCTCCCGCAGCATTGCCAGCATGGTCGCCCGCTCGGCATCCGCGTCGGCCAGCTCCTCCTCGACCGGACGCGTCAGCAGACCGAGCCGTGCGCGGAGGGCGACGTGCTCGTCGGCCAGGTACCCCGCGGTCGGCGGCAGGTCGTGCGTGTTCACGGTCGCCAGCAGCGATCGGCGGTACTGCTCCGGCGGACGGAAGCCGTCGCCCTCGCGCTCGAACCACAGCACCGAGGTGCCCAGCACGCCGCGCGCCGACAGGTACTCGCGCACCCACGGCTCGACGTTGCCGAGGTCCTCGCCGATGAGCACCGCACCCGCGCGGTGGGCTTCGAGCAGCAGCACGCCGATCATCGCCTCGTGGTCGTAGCGCACGTAGGTGCCGGCGGCGGGGCTGAGCCCCTCGGGGATCCACCACAGGCGGAACAGCCCGATCACGTGATCGATGCGCAGCGCGCCGGCGTGGCGCAACAGCGTGCGGATCATGTCGCGCAGCGGCGCGTACCCGGCCTCGGCGAGCGCGCGCGGCAGCCACGGCGGCTGATTCCAGGTCTGGCCCTGCTGGTTGTACATGTCGGGCGGCGCGCCGACCGCCATGCCGGTCGCGTACATCTCCCGTAGCGACCACGCGTCCGACCCCTGCGGGTGCACCCCGACGGCCAGGTCGTGCATGACACCGATCGCCATGCCCGCCGCCCTGGCTGCGGCCTGCGCGTCGGCGACCTGCTGGTCGGCGATCCACTGCAGCCACACGTGGAACGCGACGCGATCGGCCAGGCGCGTGCGCAGCTCGGCGACCAGCGGGGAGCGGATGTCGTCGACCTCGGCGGGCCTCTCGCGACCGAGGTAGTGCTCCTCGAGCGCGCACCACAGGGCGAAGTCCTGCAGCGGCTGCCCCTCGCGCGCGGCGAACGCATCGAGCTCGGCGCGGCGCGACGGCGTCAGCGGCACCGCGAAGATCGCGTCGAGGCCGAGTCTCTTCGCGGCCCAGACCGCGTCGCGATCGATGCGGTCCGCGTCGTCGTCCATCGCCGCGACGGGACCGCGGGCGGCCTCGACGACGGCGCGCTCGGTGGGCGTCAGGTAAGCGACCTCACGGACGTCTTCGGGGCGCACGTACAGCGGCGCCAGGAAGCGGCGGGTCGCGGGGCGGTACGGCGACGGTTCGATCGGACTGGTCACCTCGGCAGCGTGCACGGGGTTGATCAGCAGGAAGTCGGCGCCGCGCTCGCCCGCGATCGCCGCGAGATCGGCGAGGTCGGCGAAGTCGCCGAGGCCCCACGATGCCCGTGAGCGGACGGAGTACAGCTGCGCCATGAGGCCCCAGCCGCGCGTGCGCCCGGGACGGGCGGGCGGGTCGCCGAGGCGATCGGGCGTGATCACGAACGGGGCGGATGCCGTGCGGTCGGCTTCGGCGCCGCCGCCGAACGGGCGCTGCTCCGCGCGCACGGTGTGCCACCCCAGCGGCAGGTCGTCGGGCACCGGAATCTCGACCCGCCACCGCAGGATGCCGTCCACCAGCCGCGCGGCCGGGCGCTGCTCGGGGATCGTGAGCGCGCGCTCCGACCCGTCCTCGAGAGCCACCGTCACGGTCACGTCGTGCCCGTCGAAGACGTGCACCCACAGCACGCCGACGCCGGCGCGCGTCACGAACGAGGCGGGGAGCAGTTCGCGCCACACCCGCTCCTCCTCCGCGACGAGGGCCGCGCTGATCGCGGCATCCGTCGACGCGTCGATGCCCATCGCCGCCAGCACCGCCCGCAGGGTGGATGCCGGGACCTGCACCCGGTCGCCGAAGAACGACCAGTACTCCGTCGCGATGCCGTAGGCGCTCGCGAGTCGCACCAGGTCGGGTGTGGGCGCGTCGTCGGTCATGTCTATCCTCCCTCGGCGCCGGTGACGGCGTCTGCGCCCATCCTGGCATCCTCGCCCGACCCTGTCGCGCCGGGGTCGGGTCGGACGCCGCCGCGCGCGCAACTCCGCCTCAACCAACCGCTCCGCGCCCCCAGCCCACCACCACCCGCGCTCAGCGCTCGAGCTTCTCCAACCGCGCGACGAGACCGGCTCGTCGCGGCGAGCGCGCCGGCAGCATCTCGAGCGCCAGACGCAGGACCTCGGCGTCGTCGGCGCCGTCGTCGGTGTCGGCGTACGCGAGCAGCACGTCGACGGAGGCCTCCGTGAGCAGGGCCTCGCGCAGGGCGAGGCGCACCGACTCGCGGAACTCCTCCACGCCGGGGGCGACCGAGTTGGGCAGCACGCGCCCGCGGTAGGCCGCGAGCGCGACGCGGTGCGCACCGCGTCCGAGCAGCGCGACCACCTGATGGGCGTCGGTGTGCAGCTCTGTCGTGAGGCGGTAGGGGCGGGATGCCGGCACCAGCTGCGGCGCCACCCGCTCCAGCACCTTGCGCAGGCGCACCAGCTCGGGTCGCAGCGTTCCCTCCGCGTCGTCCTCGCCGTAGACGAGCTGTCCGAGCCGCTCGGCCGACAGTCCCTCGCGATGCACGGCCAGCATGAGAAGGATCTCGGCGTGCCGAGCCGACAGCTCGGTCACCGTGGCACTGTCGGGCCCGGCGACATCGAGGAGCGCCCGGTCGCGTCCGAGCACGCGCAGCATCGTCGTTGCGGTCGCCGCGGTCGCCGCGGGCCGCCGCGTCCGCCGCGGCGCGGGAGGCTCGGCGCGGGCGCGGAGCCTGCCGACGAGCAGCTCGGCTTCGACGGCGCGCGCCGTCGCGTCGACGAGCAGCTGCGCCTGCGGGGTGGCGGCGTCGCTGTCGCCCGTGACATCGATGACGCCGAGGACCTGGCGCGTCTCCGGGTCGTAGACGGGCGCCGCTGTGCACGACCAGGGCTGCACGAGGCGGTTGTAGTGCTCGGCGCCGTGGATCTGCACCGAGCGCCCGAGGGCCAGCGCGGTGCCGGGCGCCGCGGTGCCCACCGCCTCCTCCGACCAGTTCGCGCCCGCGACGAAGCCCATGTCTCCCGTGAGGCTGCGCACCCGGCGGTCGCCCTCCACCCACAACAGGCGGCCGACGGCATCCCCCACGGCGACCACGACTCCCGAGTCGCTCTCCCCACCCGGCAGCAGCAGGGCGCGGATCATGTCCATCGCCGCCGAGAGAGGATGTGCCCGCCGATACGCCTCGAGTTCGTCGTCACCCAGGTCGAGCGGCGGCAGCCCCTCGGCGCCGACGAGGTGCGCGAGCGAGCGTCGCCAGGAGTCCTGCACGAGCGGGCGGATCTGACCGAGCCGCGGATCGCCGACGTTGCCCCCGACCAGCTCTTCGTGCGCGCGCTCGATCAGCAGACGCGACGTCTCTGGCGAGACCTCGCGGCGCGATGACCACGGCGAGGGCACGGCGACTCCGTTCGACGGTGAGGAGGTGCCGTCAGTCTAGATCGCGAGCCACCAAGATTGCCCCGAGCCGCCAAGATTCAACGCGCCAGAGCATGGCGACTCGGCACGAACGTGGCGGCTCGCGGAGGGGAAGAGGGGTCAGCGGGCGTCCCACCAGGCACGCAGGCGCTGCTCGGCGGCGTCCGCGCCGATCGGGCCCTCGTCCAGGCGCACCTCCAGCAGGAAGCGGTACGCCTCGCCGACCTCGCGGCCGGGCGGGATGCCGAGGATCTCCTGGATCCGGTTGCCGTCGAGCTCGGGGCGGATGGCGGCGAGCTCCTCCTGCGAGGCGAGCTCGTCGATGCGCCACTCGATGTCGTCGTACGCGCGGCGCAGCCGCGTGGCCTTCTTCGCGTTGCGGGTGGTCACGTCGGCGCGGGTGAGGATGTGGAGCCGCTCGAGCTGATCACCGGCATCCCGCACGTATCGCCGCACCGCCGAGTCGGTCCAGGCGCCCTCGGCGTACCCGAAGAAGCGCAGGTGCTGCTCGATGAGCTGCGTGACCGCCGAGATCGTGTCGCCGTCGAAGCGCAGCGCCTGCAGGCGCTTGCGCGCCAGGCGCGCACCCTTGACGTCGTGGTGGTGGAAGCTGACACCGCCGCCCGGCTCGAGCTTGCGCGTCGCTGGCTTGCCGATGTCGTGCAGCAGCGCGGCCAGGCGCAGCGTCGTATCGGGCGCCGCCCCCGGATGCCGGGCGTGCTCCAGCTCGATGGCCTGGCGCAGGACCGTGAGCGAGTGCTCGTAGACGTCCTTGTGGTGATGGTGCTCGTCGACTTCGAGGCGCAGTGCGGGCACCTCGGGGAGGATCTCGCCCATCAGCCCCGTCTCGACGAGGATGCGGATGCCGCGCACCGGATCGTCGGTGGCGAGGAGCTTCACGAGCTCGGCCTGCACCCGCTCGGGGCTCACGATCGCGATCGTCGCGCGCAGGCGCTCCATGGCCTCAAGGGTCGCCGGCGCGACCTCGAACTCGAGCTGACTGGCGAACCGGGCGGCGCGCAGCATGCGGAGGGGATCGTCGCCGAAGCTGACGTCGGGGTCGCCCGGGGTGCGCAGGACGCCCGCGATGAGATCCTCGACGCCGCCGGTCGGGTCGACCAGGGCGGGCACGGGCAGACGCAGCGCCATGGCGCCGACCGTGAAGTCGCGACGGGCGAGGTCGTCGTCGAGGCTGTCACCGAACGCGACGGTGGGCTTGCGTGTGAGCCCGTCGTAGCTGTCGGCGCGGTAGGTGGTGATCTCGACCTGCTCGGAGGTGCCGGAGGGGCCCGGCATCTTCGCGCCGATCGTGCCGAACGCCCGACCGATGTCCCACGTCGCGGTCGCGAGGGGCTTGACGATCCGCAGGATGTCGTCGGGGCGGGCGTTGGTGGTGAGGTCGAGGTCGTGGGTCGGGCGACCCAGCAGCGCGTCGCGCACCGGACCGCCGACGATCGCCAGTTCGAACCCGGCCTGGGCGAACGCGGCGCCGAGGGTCGCCATGATCGGCGAGGTCGCGAGCGACCCGAGCCGGTCGAGGCCTTCGGCCATGTTGAGCATGGTTTCCAGCCTACCGGCGCACCCTCGCCGCCCCCGGGGTCACGCCAGCCGCAGCATCCCGATGAAGACGAGCTCGCGCACCCGCGGCAGCAGATCGGCACGCAGGGCCGCGGCATCCACTTCGAGCAGCTCCGCGATCGCATCGGAGAGCTGGCCCACGGTGAGCTCACCGTCGGAGGCCCCGACGAGAGCGGCGAGGGCGGGGTCGACCTCGAGGGTGCGCCCGAGACCGCCGCCCTGGCGCAGTTCGATGACGCTCGGGGCTTCGGCGCCGGGCAGATGATGACGCGCCTCGGTGACGTCGTCGGCGACGATGGTGCGGGCGGCGGCGAGGGCCGCGTCGTCGACCTGCTCGAGGGCGTCGAAGGCGGCGAGCGCGGCGCCCAGGTGCGCACCGAGGGCGCCGTCCTCGGGCAACGGGTGCGTGATGCGCTCGTAACGGGCCAGCGCGGGAATCGCGGATGCCGGGCGCCGCAGCAGCAGGTAGCCGAACCCGACCGCATCGACCTCGCGGGCGGCGAAGTCGGCGAGCCACGTGTCGACGAGCGCGCCGTAGCCCGCCGTCCCCGGCGCGGTGCCGCCGTCGCGTACCCAGAGTTCGGCGTAGGCGAGGGGGTCGAGGCGCTCCCGCTCGATCACCCAGGCCTCCAGCGGTACCGGTGAGGCGGCGACCCACTCGCGCACGCGCTGCAGACCGTCCTGGCCGGCGCGGTACTCCCAGTTGCCCAGCAGCTGCGCGGTGCCGCCGGGTGCGAGCACCGCGCCGACCCCCGACACGAACGCCGCGACGAGGTCGTCGCCGGCGTATCCGGCGTCGCGGTACTCGTATTCCGGCACGCCCGCGACGCGCGGCGTGATGACGAACGGCGGGTTCGACACGACACGGTCGAACTGCTCACCTGCGACGGGTTCGAAGAGGCTGCCGCGACGGGTGTCGATGCCCTCCACCTCGTTGAGCAGCGCATTGATGCGGGTGAACAGGAGCGCACGGCCGGAGACGTCCGTGGCGACGATCGGCGGCGGGGCGGGCTGAGTGCGCAGGGCGAGGTGGGCGCGCAGGGCCTGGATGCCGCAGCCCGTGCCGACGTCGAGAACCCGCCCGGCGGGCGTGGTCAGCTGCAGACCGGCGAGTGTGAGGGAGGCACCCCCCACGCCGAGGACGTGGCCCGTGGGCAGCGGTCCCCCGAGCGCGGCCTCGTCGAGGTCGCTGGCGATCCACCATTCGGCGTCGTCGGGAGCGCCCGCGACGTCCTGGGGACGCACGAGAACCGTCGGCGCGACGGCATCCCCGTCGATCCGCGCGAAGCCGAGATCGACCAGCCCCTGTGCTCCGAGCATCGGCAGGGCGCGCGCGACGGCAGCACGGTCGGTCGCCGCCCCGAGGTACAGCAGGCGCGCGAGGGCGGCGAGCGCGTCACTGCGCGGTGCCAGGGCCGCCAGCGCCGGTCCGTGCAGCCCGTGGCCGACAGCGGTGTCGGCGACCGGGCCCCACAGCGATCTGACGGCGTCGGCGCGGTAGCCGGCGGCGGCGAGGTCGCGGCGCAAGGCGCTGATGAGCGGGGGGTCGGGGTTCAAGGTGGGCTCCACAGCATCCCATCCTCACGCACGCCGGTGCGGGACGCCGCACTCGGCGAGGCGACGGATCGCGGCGATCGCGGCCGGTCACGGGCTACCCACAGCACGAGGACCCTAGAATCACAGCTGATCGTGCGGTCAGGCATCGCACAGGAGCCGATTCCCGCTATGACTGTGTCTTTCCCCGCCGCCGCGCGCCGACCTCCCGACGGAGTGCGCGGCCGTCGTCGTCGCACGATCATCGGCGCGGCGCGGCGAGGGCTGCGCGCCGCCGTGCTGCTCGCAGCGTCGACCGGGATGGCGCTCGCGATCGTCGCCGCCCCCGCGCCGGCCCCCGCGGATGCCGCGACCGGTGCCCCGCAGCCCCCCGCAACTCCGAGCGCCACCGACGCCGCGGATGCCGCAAATCTGTCGGTCGTCGTCGCCCCGGCCGGCAGCGGCGTGGTCAGCACGACGGTCGTCTCCGTCGCGGTCGCCGTCTCCAACACCGGCGACGCCCCGGCGGCGAGCGGAACGATGACCATCGCGCTGAGCCGATCGCCGCTGGCCACCAGCGCCGAGGTGACGAGCTGGCTCGACGCCCAGACGGTCGCCGACACGACCGTCGCCTCCGTACCGGTCACCGCCGTCGTCGCGCGCGGGACCGCGACGGCGACAGCGGCGGTCGATCTCGGCGCGCTGGGCGCGCTCGCCCCCGGGGTCTACCCGCTGAGCGCCGCGTACTCCTCCCCGACCACCGGCACACAGCCGCTCGTCGCGCACAGCGTGCTGACCGTGCCCGATGCCGCGTCCGCCGCGAGCGGTGTCGGCGTCGTCGTGCCGATCACCGCTCCGCCGACCACCACCGGCCTGCTCAGCGCGGACGACCTGAAAGCGCTCACCGCCGACGACGGAGCCCTGCGCACGCAACTGAACGCCGTGACCGGTACGCCGGCGATCCTCGCCATCGACCCTGCGATCCCCGCGGCCATCCGCGTCCTGGGCTCGTCCGCACCGGCATCGGCGCGGCAATGGCTCGCCGACCTGCTGGCTCTGCCCAACTCCCGCTTCGCTCTGCAGTTCGGCGATGCCGACCTCGCCACGCAGATCGCCGCCGGCCTTCCCGCGCCTCTGCGCGTCTCCACCCTCGATCCCTTCATGTCGGCGCGGAACTTCACCTCCACCGCCGTGGCCGCCGGCGCGAGCCCCACAGCGACCCCCGCGCCCGACGGGCGCACGCTGCCCACCCTCGACCAGCTGCTCGACATCGGCACGGCGCGCGCCGACGTCTTCTGGCCCGCGACGGGCTCGGCCCCCGCGGGTGTCGTCGCCGCACTGCAGAGCGCGCCGGGCGCCTCCGGCTCGACCGAGCCCGCTGCGATCACGCTCGTGGGCACGAGTGCTCTCAGCGGTGCCGTCGGGGCACGAGCGGATGCCGCGGGCGCCGGCATCCTCGCCTACGACGACGGTGCCTCCCGCGCGCTGCGCACCGCCTCGCTCGCCTCCGACCCTGTACACCAGGGTGCCGGTCTCGCGGCCGCCTCCGCCTACGCGAGCGTCGCCACACGGGGTGCCGCCTCCTCCGCGCCGCTGCTCGTCGTCGTCGACCGGGCGACCGGACGGTCGGCGACGGGCCTGCGGGCCGCGATCGCCGCGGCATCCTCCCTGGCCGGGCGCACGCCGTGGGATCTGGATGCACTGCTGGCGGCCCCGGCGGCGTCCGTCTCCGTCACCGGCGGCACGGCGGATGATCCGACACGCGTCGATGCCCTCCACGATCTGCTCGACCAGGAGAACCGCGTCGCCGCGTTCGCCACCGTGCTCGCCGATCCGACGCTTCTGACCGCGCCCGACCGGGCGGAGATCCTGCAGCTCCTGGGCAACGTGTGGCGGGCGGCACCCGACCAGTTCGCCACCGCACTGTCCGATCACCGCGATGCCACGACCACGACTCTGGGCTCCGTGGCGATCGTGCCCCCGAGCGACATCACACTGCTGGCCTCCTCGGCTCCGCTCACCTTCTCGGTGCGCAACGATCTGCCGTGGCCCGTCACCTTGACCCTCTCTGCCACCCCCAACGACCCGCGCCTCATCGTGCAGAAGTCGGCGGATGTGTCGGCCGGCGCGGCCCAGAGCACCCGCGTGCTGGTTCCGGTGCAGGCGCGGGTGGGAAGCGGCGAGTCGACGCTCGACCTGCAGCTGCGCAGTTCGGCCGGCGTGGAGATCGGCCCCCGAGTGCGCGTCGCCATCTCGGTGCGCGCCGAGTGGGAGTCGGTCGGCATCGTCGTCATGTCGGTGCTCATCGGCGCGATGCTCGTGCTCGGCATCGTCCGCACCGCGCGCAAGATGCGCCGCCGCCGCATCGCCGCCGCCACCGCGGCGCACAACCCCCAGACAGAGGACGTCGATGGCTAATCTCGGTCGCGCGAGCGCCATCATCGGAGCGGGAACGCTGTTCTCGCGCGCCACCGGGCTGGTGCGCTCTCTCGTGCTCGTCGCCGTGATCGGCTCGTACGGCAGTAAGGCCGCCGACGCCTTCAGCATCGCGGCGCAGCTGCCGACGAACGTGTACGAGCTCCTCGCCGCCGGTGTGATCACCGGCATCCTCGTCCCGCAGATCGTGAAGGCCGCCGCGCACAGCGACGGCGGCTCGCGGTACGTGTCGAAGCTGCTGACCCTCGGCAGCGTCGTGCTGGTCGCGGCAACGGCCCTCATGATGGCGCTGGCGCCCGCGCTGATCTGGCTCTACACGGACGGATGGAACGGCACCCAGAAGGGTCTCGCCGTCGCCTTCGCCTACTGGCTGCTTCCGCAGCTGCTGTTCTACGGGCTGTTCGCGCTGCTGGGCGAAGTTCTCAACGCTCGCAAGGTCTTCGGCCCCTACAGCTGGGCTCCGACCGTGAACAACCTGGTCTCGATCGCCGGGTTCGGGGTGTTCCTCCTGGTCTTCGGGGGTCCCTTCACCGCCGTCGCGGACTGGGATGCCGGAATGATCGCGCTCCTCGGCGGAACCGCCACGCTGGGCATCGCGATGCAGACGTTCGTGCTCCTGCTGTTCTGGAAGCGCACGCGGCTGCACATCCGACCCGACTTCGGATGGCGTGGCATCGGCCTCCGACACGTCGGCACGCTCGCATGGTGGACGTTCCTCGCCGTGGTCGTCGGCCAGCTCGCGGGAATCGTGCAATCCCGCGTCGTCACACAGGCGTCCGGCGAGGCGAGCGTCACCGTCATGGTCTACGCGTGGCTCATCTTCATGCTCCCGCACTCGATCGTCGCGATGTCGATCTCGACCACGTACTTCACGCGGCTCGCCGAGGAGGTCGCCGCAGGGCGGCTCGATCGCGTCGCTCCCAACCTCGACGAGTCCATCCGCGCCATCGCGCTGTTCGGGTTCGGATTCACGGCCGCGATCGGCGCGGCATCCGTCCCACTCTCCCGCGTGTTCACGACCGACTCCGACGGTGCGGTCCCGATGGCGTGGGTGCTCTGCGGCTACCTCATCGCGCTGGTGCCGTTCGGTGTGCTGCTGATCATCCGCCGGGCGTTCTTCGCCTTCCAGGACACCCGCACGCCGTTCGTCTTCTCTTTCGTGCAGGCCGCCCTCGCCGCCCTCGGCGCCGCAGTCGCGGCGGTCGCGGTCGCAGCGGGACTGCTGCCGTTGGCCTTCCTCGCCGCCACCGTCGCCTTCACGCAGTCGCTCTCGACGTACGTGCAGCTCCCGGTTGCGCTGCGTCTGCTGCGGCGGCACACGGACACGACCGCACTGCGCACGACCTGGAGGGCACTCGGTCGCTTCGCCATCGCCGCCGTCCCTGCGTTCGCCGCCGGCTGGGCCGTGTTCCTGCTGATCGGAGGACCGACGGGGTGGACCGTGTCCGACCGCCTGCTCGGTGCGATCGGTGGCGGCCTCGTCGGCGCCGCGTCACTCGTCGTCTACATCGCCGCTCTGGCGCTGCTGCGCACCCCGGAGCTCGCGATCGCCGGCCGCCTCCTGCGGCGCATCACCGGGCGTTGACCGCCGGCGCGGAATGCCGCGCGGTTAGCATGGGTTGCACGCACTGGAGCCCGACAGGGGCTCGTGCGGAAAGGGAAGAGCACGTGCGACAGGTCATCATCATCGGTTCCGGCCCGGCCGGATTCACCGCCGCCATCTACGCGGCGCGGGCGAACCTCTCCCCCCTGCTCATCGCGAGTTCGGTCGAGGCCGGCGGCGAGCTCATGAACACCACCGAGGTGGAGAACTTCCCCGGGTTCCCCGAGGGCATCATGGGTCCCGACCTCATGGCGAAGATGCAGGAGCAGGCCGAGAAGTTCGGCACCGAGGTCGTCTACGACGATGTGGTGAAGCTCGAGCTCACCGGCGACGTCAAGAAGATCGTGCTCGGCAGCGGTGCCGAGCACGAGGCTGAGAGCGTGATCTTCGCGACCGGCTCAGCCCCCCGCAAGATCGGCATCGAGGGCGAGTCGCGCCTGTCCGGTCACGGCGTGTCGTACTGCGCGACGTGCGACGGCTTCTTCTTCCGCGAGCAGGCCATCGCGGTCGTCGGCGGCGGCGACTCGGCCATGGAGGAGGCGACCTTCCTGACCAAGTTCGCGTCGAAGGTGTACGTCATCCACCGCCGCGCCGAGCTGCGCGCCTCCAAGATCATGCAGGAGCGGGCGTTCGCGAACGAGAAGATCGAGTTCGTGTGGAACAGCGAGGTCGTCGATGTTCTCGGTGACGACGCGGTCTCGGGACTGCTGCTGCGCGACACCGTCGACGGAACGGAACGGGAACTGGCTGTGACCGGGGTTTTCGTCGCGATCGGCAACGACCCGCGTACGCATCTCGTGCACGATTCGCTGCGGTTGACCGAGCACGGCACGATCTGGGTGGACGGCCGCTCCTCGCGCACCTCGGTGCCCGGAGTCTTCGCCGCCGGTGACGTGGTCGACCCGATCTATCGCCAGGCGGTCACCGCTGCCGGCAGCGGCACCACCGCCGCCCTCGACGTCGAGCACTACCTCGCCGCCCGCGGCGATGCCGGAGCGCCCGAGAAGGATGCCGCCGAGATCGACGGCCTCGAAGACGCCGCCTGACCGAGCCCGTGCGTGCGGCGTCGGGAACATCCCGGCATCCCCCCGTGTTTCACACACCGGAGCCGAAAGAACCGCGGCTCACAACGAAGGAGACAGACATGACCGCCAAGGCCACGAGCGAGAGCACCTGGCAGCAGGACGTCATCGACGCTGAGGGACCCGTCCTCGTCGACTTCTGGGCCGCCTGGTGCGGTCCGTGTCGCATGGTCGGACCCATCCTCGACGAGATCCAGTCGGAGAACGGCGAGAAGATCACGGTCCTCAAGCTCAACGTCGACGAGAACCCCAACCTCGCCATGGAGTACCAGATCACCTCCATCCCGGCGATGAAGGTGTTCAACAAGGGCCAGGTCGAGAAGACGATCATCGGCGCCAAGCCGAAGTTCGCCCTCGAGCAGGACCTCGCCGCCTACCTCGGCTGAGCACTCCTCAGCCCGCGGCCGCCCCGCGCGGCACCCAAGCACTGACCCGCACCGGCGTTCAGGATGCTTCGGCTCGCACCGACGCGTCCCAACGCCGGTGCGGTTCGCTTCCCAGCAGGCGCCACACCGCCCGCGTCAGCGGCGGGTACTGCAACGCGATCTGTCGCAGCACCCGGTAGTTACGCGACGCCGTCGGCTTGTTGCCGCCGTCGGAGGCGATGTTCTCCGCCCGCAGGGTGAGCACGACGAGCTCGTCGACCGACGGCAGATCTTCCATGAAGTCCCACGGGTCCTCGCCGTCGCGGATGCGCTCCTCGACGAGCACAGCCAGCTCGTCCGCCGCTTCGGCGCGCAACAGCTCCAGGCTGGCGCGACGCGGGAGCGAGGGGTCGTCTTTCACCCCTCCAGCCTACGCGCCGCTTGCGGCGCCGTACCCGTCCTCACCGAGCTCACCGAGGATGCGGTTGAGATCCTGAACGGTGGCGAAATCAATGTTGATCTGGCCTTTTCTTGCCGTCAACGTGATCTTCACCTTCGTGTTGAGACGGTCACCGAGGCGCTCGGCGACGTCGTCGAGGTGCGCACGTCGCGCCCCCGCCTTGGGTGCGATCCGACGTGAGCCCGCGTCCGCGATGCCCTTCGCGACGGCTTCCGCGGCACGCACGGAGAGATCCTCGTTGATGATCTTGTCGGACAGTCGCTGCATCGCGTCGGCGTCATCCAGCGAGAGGATCGCGCGTGCGTGACCTGCGCTGATGACGCCCGCCGCGACGCGCTGCTGCACCGGCATGGGCAACTTCAAGAGTCGGATCGTGTTGCTGATCTGCGGCCGCGACCGACCGATGCGCGTCGCCAGCTGCTCCTGCGTGATGCCGAAGTCCTCGAGCAACTGGAGGTACGCCGACGCTTCTTCGAGCGGGTTCAGCTGCGAGCGATGCAGGTTCTCCAGCAGCGCGTCGCGCAGCAGGTCCTCGTCGGCGGTCTCCCGGACGATCGCAGGGATCGACGTCAACCCGGCCTCACGAGAGGCACGCGTGCGACGCTCCCCCATGATGAGCTCGTATTTGCCCTCGTCGTTGAGACGGACGACGACCGGCTGCAGCACTCCGAACTCGCGGACGCTGTGCACCAGCTCCGCGAGATCGTCGGGATCGAAGTTCGTGCGCGGCTGGCGGGGATTGGGAACGATGTCGTTCGGGTCGATCGTGATCAGTCGCGCCCCCGGCACCGCCACGAGCTCGGCTTCGTCACCCACGGCGGATGCCGCGGCATCCGAGTCTGCGACACCGGAGACCTGTGCATCGCGCGACTCGACGGTCGCGGCCGCAGCCGCGGCAGATGACGCACCGGGGAAGAAGACGTCGACGGGACGCGCCTCTGCACTGTCACCGGTGGGGATGAGTGCGCCGATTCCGCGGCCGAGACCGGTACGTTTCGCCATCAGGAGTTCTCCTCGTTCGCGGGGGCGCGCTGAGCGCGTTGGACCAGTTCTACCGCCGCTTCGCGATACGACACGGCACCGGCCGACTGGCCGTCGTACGCGATGACCGTCTGTCCGAAGCTCGGCGCCTCCGAGACGCGCACCGAGCGGGGAATGACTGTCCGCAGCACCTCCTGCGGAAAGTGCTGGCGCACCTCATCGGCGACCTGCTGAGCAAGGCGCGTGCGGCCGTCGTACATCGTCAGAAGGATCGTCGAAAGGTGCAGGCGGGGGTTCAGGTGCTTCTGGATCATGCGGACACTCCCCAGAAGCTGGCTCAGACCCTCGAGCGCGTAGTACTCGCACTGAATGGGGATCAGCAGCTCGCTCGCGGCGGTGAAGGCATTGATGGTGAGCAGTCCCAGCGAGGGGGGGCAGTCGATGAGGACGATGTCGATGCGTTCCGACGTGGTGGCGAGGAAATCGTCGAGCGCCGTGCGCAGGCGGTGCTCGCGCGCCACCTGCGACACGAGTTCGATCTCTGCTCCGGCGAGGTGGATCGTGCTGGGAGCGCACAGCAGATTCGGCGACTCCGGGCTGACCTGGATGATGTCAGCGAGGGGGAACTCGTCGATGAGCACGTCGTAGACGCTGGGGATGTCGGCGGAGTGTGGCACACCCAGCGCCGTGGACGCGTTTCCCTGCGGGTCGAGATCAATCACCAGAACACGCGCTCCGAGCGATGCCAGCGCGGCCGCGAGGTTCACGGTAGTCGTCGTCTTTCCGACGCCGCCCTTCTGGTTCGATACCGTGAAGACGCGCGTGGCGCCCGTGAACTCGACGTCGACGGCATCCAACGCCTTCCGGCGCGACGTGAGGTCGGCGAGTTCGCGAGCGATCGGGCTGTCGTCGATGGAGAAGGGTGCGGGTGCGGTCGCGTTCTCCGATTCCGGCACCATCAACTCCTGTCTTTTCGGGACTCCTCTACTGTAGTCGAGGCGTCCGACGCGGCGGTCCCCGGGGGCCTCATCCGAGCATGTTTCACGTGAAACGAAGGGCTGCGCGTGACGTGGGTGCTGTTCGACGCACAGTGGGCGCTCCACTGACACCGCGCCGTCTCGTTGTGTTTCACGTGAAACAGTGGCGTCTACTCACGGCCCACCGGAACTCGGGCATGCGCGCGTCTCGGTCACCGCGCCCGCAGCTTCTGAGACGAGACGCGAGCGCGGCCCGTTCGACGCGGACAGTCTGCACGTCCACCTGCGCAGCGGTCCTCAGGTGACCACGCTCATGTTTCACGTGAAACCGACGTGAGACAACGTGCGGCGGGTCCGATGCGCCGACGAGTCCGGAACAGTGGGCACGCGTTACACCATCAGGCCCTGGGTGTCAGCCCCGTTCGATCGCCCGACCTGCTCTCACTCCGTAACGTCGACGCCATCGAGATGCCGGGCTCAATGATGCGCAGGGGGATGCCGCGCTCCGTACCCCTGGGGCCGACGTCGGGCCTTGGCGCCGGGGCAGGAATCTCTGGCCGCAGCTCTCACCCGGTCGGCTCGTCATGAGCCGTGCGACGACAGAGCTCGTCGAACCCCAGCAGGCCTCCCGACGAAGTCGCCCGGGTATCGCCCCCATGATGACGCCGACGGTGACCATCGCCACCACCCAACGGTGATCGGCATGCCGATCACCGTCCCGATTGCGCCTCACCCGGGGATCCCTCGCGTACACCTCGGCGTGGGAGCCTCATCGTGCGCGCGAACCCGTATGCACGCGAAACCGGCGTGTGCAGGATGTATCGCATCGGCGACGCGAGCACCCGTCGTCGTCCAGGCGGCACCGTCCAAAGAGACCAGCTCAGTGCGTCGATGCTTCACGTGAAACGATCACCACGCCGTCACGGGCAGATCCCGCGCGGGTGTTTCACGTGAAACAGTAGCGCCGAACAGTGTGCAATGCTCACGCAGCCCGTGTCGCGCGAAGGACGCGGGTGGGCTCAGCGATGATCCCCTCGCCGACCGTCTCAACGCGCACATCGGTCAGCTTGTAGCGACGAATCACCTTCTCCGCGGCCGCGATCTCATTCTCCGCATTGGCGCCCTTGAGCAGCACGAGTTCGCCCCCCGAGCGCAACAGGGGAGCGGTCAGCGGGATCAGTGTGCGCAGCGCGCTCACCGCACGCGCCGTCACGGCGTCGAGAACGGGGCCACCGGTCCACTCCTCGCCACGCGCGCGCACCACCTCGACATTGTCCAGACGGAGCTGCGCTGTCTGTTCCTCGAGCCACGCCACCCGTCGCTCCATAGGCTCAACAAGCACCCACTGCACATCCGGGCGCGCAATAGCGAGCACCAGACCCGGAAGGCCGGCCCCCGACCCCACATCCGCCACGCGTCCACCGGTCGGGAAGAGCGGCGCTGCAATCGCGGAATTGAGGATGTGGCGGTTCCACAGCCGAGGAGGTTCGAGCGGACCGATCAGCCCGCGCTCTTCGCCGTGTGCCGCAAGGGCGGCCGCGAATTGGCGGGCGAGGGGGAGTCGGTCGCCGAACACGATGAGAGCAGACGCTGGTTCTGTCTCGACCCCGGTCGTTTCACGTGAAACGTCGTCCATGGGTGTCAGGCGCGACGGATCACCGTGTGACGGTCGGCGCCGTCGCCGTACGACTCGGACACCAAGCCCCGGTCAGCGACGATGTCATGCACGAGCTTTCGTTCGTAGCTCGTCATCGCCGGAAGCGATGCCTGGGACGCACCCTCGTCCAGTCGCGCGATGGCACGATCGACGAGCTTTTCCAGTTGGCGCTGGCGTGCGTCACGAGAACCGCCGACGTCGAGAATCAGCCGCGAGAAGCGACCGGTCTTCGTCTGCACAGCAATGCGCACGAGCTCCTGCAGCGCCTGCACCGTGTCAGGCTCCGAGAGCAACCGCAGCGCGTCGGCATCATCGTTCTCGACCGACACATACGCACGGCCGGCACGCACATCGAGTGCCAGGTCACCATCGATGTCAGCGATGTCGAGAAGTGCCTCCAGGTAGTCGGCCGCGATGTCGCCTTCCTGCTCGAGTTGCTCGGTGGTCGCGGCGGGACGCTCGGCGGCGTCACTCTCGGAAGTAGTGCTCATGAGGGTCCTCGGAATTGACGATTCGATCAAGAATCGGTGGTGGGCTTGTTCTTCGGCTGCTGCGACTGCTTCTTTGCTCGCTGCTTGCTCACCGGCTGCTGCCGCTTGGGAGCTTCAGCCTTCGCCTTCTGCGCCTCTTCGTAGAGGCGCTGCTGTTCGGCCTGGTACTTCTCCAGCGGCACGATCTTTCCCTGTGCGTCGATGGCCTTGCCCTTGCGCGCAAGGCGCTCTTCGCGAGCCTTGGCCGCCTCGGAGCCGGGCGTGGGGAGGTTTCGAATCACGAGGAACTGCTGCACCATTGTCCAGATGTTCGAGGTGAACCAGTAGAGCACCACGCCCAGCGGGAAGAAGATGCCCGAGAAGATGAAGGCGAGCGGCAGGATGTAGAGCATGATGCGCTGCATCTGGTAGGCCTGGCCGGTCTTGGCCTCGGGGGAGAGGTTCTTCGAGATGATCTGCAGCTGGGTGATGAACTGCGACGCGATCATCAGCACCACGAGGACGATCAGGATCGCGACCGTTGCTTCCCAGCCGGACGGCTTCTGATTGATGGCCTCGACCAGGCTGGTGTGCAGCGGCGCGACACCGAAGAGTTTCGCCTCGTAGAACTGCCACGTGAGGTCCTTACTCAGAAGCCCCACGCCTCCCACGCCCCATTCGGCGTGCTTCTTCACATCGCTGAGCGTGTAGAACATGCCGAGAAGGATGGGCATCTGCACCAGCAACGGCAGACAGCTCGACACGGGCGTCGTGCCGTGCTTCTTGTACAACGCCATCGTCTCGCGGCTCATCGCCTCACGGGAGAGCTGATCCTTCTTGCCGCGGTACTTCTCCTGAACTTTTCGCAGTTCAGGAGCGATTTCCATCATCTTGCGCTGACTCTTGATCTGACGCACGAAGAGAGGGATGAGGGCGCTGCGGACGACGATCACGAGGCCCATGATCGAGAGCACCCACGTGAGTCCGGCGTCGGCCTGGGGGCCGAGCGAGGTGAAGATCCAGTGCCAGAACACGAGGATCGCTTCGACGATCCACTTGAACGGCCACATGATGGTGCTGAAGAAGTCGAGGCTCGACGACGGCGTCGGCGTGGTCGGCGTCGGCACGACGGGGGTCGGTGTCGCCGCGGCAGCGGCGTACAGAAGATCCAGCACGGATCAGTCCTTTCTCGGCGACGCGTCGGGCGACGCCTCGTCTGTGGGTGGCACGACGAAGCCGAAGCGGGTCAGCTCGTGTCGGAAGTTCGCGTGCAGGGGCACATCATCGATTCCACCATGAGCCCACGGGTGACAGCGTGCGAGGCGGGCGGCCGTGAGGGCCGAGCCCTTGACGAGACCGTGCTGCTGCACCGCTCCGACCGCGTAGGCAGAGCAGGAAGGGTAATACTTGCAGACGTCGCCGTACAGGTGGGAGATCGTCGCGCGATAGCCGTGCAGAAGAACGAGGCCTGCATTGCGCGGCAACAGGGGGATGGACGCCAGTACACCGGATGCCGTGAGGTGTCCGGTGCCGAGGGAGTACGAGGGCAGCGTCGTCGTACTCACGCGGCGGCCCGTCGTGCCAGGCATCGGGTGACCTCGTCGCGCAACTGCGCGAAATCCGCGGTCGCGGCACTCGGAAGCGCGCGGATGACGACGTCCGCACCGGGGCGGACATCGTCCATCGCCTGTGCACACACGGCCTTCAGGCGTCGACGAACGGTGTTGCGGACGACAGCGCCGCCCACCTGCTTGCTCACGATGAAGCCGAAGCGCGGCGGGCGGTCCTCCGTCGACGTCGTCACATACGTCACGGTGTGCGGCGCGGCACAGCGGACACCCCTGCGGACGACGGTCTTGTACTCCGCCCCGCGGGTGATGCGGTTCCCGCGCGCCAGCACTTTTGTCGGATCAGGCGGAAAGCTCGGTGCGACCCTTGGCGCGGCGCGCCGACAGGATCGAACGACCGGCACGCGTGCGCATGCGGGCGCGGAAGCCGTGCTTCTTGGCGCGGCGGCGGTTGTTGGGCTGGAACGTGCGCTTGCTCATGAGGATCACTCCGGATCGGCGGTCACCCGAACGCTCTAGACCGGGGACACGGGGTACAGGGACTGTCCAAGAGCGTCCGAGGGCGCCCCAGGGCATAAGTCAACCGACTAAGGCTACGTCGAGAACCACAAGAACTCAAACCGAGCGACCCGGACGGATCATTATCCACCGACTGCGGATAGCGTGTGGTGAAGACACGCGGGCCGGATCTACAGTGGATTTTGCTCTTCGCGGGGTCGCTGACTACCGTGACTGCGATAGTTATCCACAGGTTCGATCATCGTCGATGTCGCCCTGTCCCGCACCGATCGCACCCCCGGAGGGGACATGTCACAGCACGAGATTCCAGATGTCCCTGTCTGGGCCGCCGTGCTGGAAGAGCTCTCCGGAGACGAGCGCGTCACTCCACAGCTGCAGGGCTTCATCAATCTCGCCGTCGCCCAGGGCGTCATGAGCGGCACCCTCTATCTGGACGTTCCCAACGACCTCACCGCGGCTCAGCTCAACAAGCGTCTGCGGGCTCCCATCATGGAGGCTCTGGCTCGCGTGGACGCGGAGCCGGCGGCATCCTCGTTCCGCGTCGTGGTCAACCCCGAGCTCGCCGATGCGCACCTCACGGTGCCGGTGCCTGTTCAATCCGCCTCCGCGCCGGTGCCCATCGCCCGACCCGCTGCCGAAGACTACGCCGAGACGGCGGCCTCGCCCTCGCGCAATGACACGCGCCTGAATCCGAAGTACAGCTTCGACAACTTCGTCATCGGTCAGTCCAACCGCTTCGCGCACGCGGCGGCCGTCGCCGTCGCGGAGGCGCCGGCGAAGGCGTACAACCCGCTCTTCATCTACGGCGACTCCGGGCTGGGAAAGACCCACCTTCTGCACGCGATCGGCGACTACGCCCTCAGCCTGTACACCGGCATCCGTGTGCGATACGTGTCCAGCGAAGAGTTCACCAACGACTTCATCAACTCGATCGCCAACAACCGCGGCTCCGCTTTCCAGGCGCGCTACCGCGATGTCGACATCCTCCTGATCGACGACATCCAGTTCCTCCAGGGAAAGGCCGAGACGCAGGAGGCCTTCTTCCACACCTTCAACACGCTCCACGACCACGACAAGCAGGTCGTCATCACGAGCGATGTGCCGCCGCGCCACCTCACCGGCTTCGAAGACCGCATGCGCAGCCGCTTCGAGTGGGGCCTCATCACCGATGTGCAGGCGCCCGACCTCGAAACCCGCATCGCCATCCTGCGCAAGAAGGCCCAGTCCGAACGCCTTCTGGTGCCCGACGAGGTCCTCGAATACATCGCCACGAAGGTCTCGAGCAACATCCGTGAGCTGGAAGGCGCGCTGATCCGGGTGTCTGCGTTCGCGAG
The DNA here is from genome assembly GCF_000585455.1 of Microbacterium sp. MRS-1. NCBI lineage: Bacteria > Bacillati > Actinomycetota > Actinomycetes > Micrococcales > Microbacteriaceae > Microbacterium > Microbacterium sp. MRS-1. Next base: position 11,331 of record NZ_JAUF01000048.1, on the reverse strand, counting down.
CCTGAACCGCTCGACGCTCGACATCTCACTCGCCCAGACCGTCTTGCGCGACATCGTCGACACCGACGACGCCAACGTCATCTCGCCGACCGACATCATCACGGCGACAGCGCAGTACTTCCGGCTGTCGGTGGACGATCTCTACGGTTCCAGTCGATCGCAGTCGATCGCAACGGCACGGCAGATCGCCATGTATCTGTGCCGCGAGCGCACGAGCCTCTCCCTCCCCAAGATCGGCCAGCTCTTCGGCAATCGCGATCACACCACAGTGATGTACGCGTACAAGAAGATCAGCGAGTTGATGAAGGAGCGGCGCTCCATCTACAACCAGGTGTCGGAGATCACGACGCAGCTCGGCCGCGTCGGCCGCTGAGCGCTCGCTGCGCTGGCCTCCGAGAAGACCCCCGGTGTCGTCACCGGGGGTCTTCTCGCGCAGATCGTCCTTGACAGGCTCACACAGGCGGCGCCAATATACGCGTTCTGCACAATGTGGACAGGCTGTGGATAACTCGGCATCCCGGTGGACTCTTGTGAGTCGATGACGCTGTCCTGTGGATGACGTGAGGGCCACAACGGCGACGGAGCTCATGTCGCTCACCGACTCTCCGCAGGCCGCCCACAAGTTACACGCGTGTGGTTTCCCTGTCGCGACTGGGATCGGTCGAGTTCTCCACAGTTTCCACAGCCGTTAACACCATGACAAAGAACTTCATCTAGGAATCCGATTCGATCACCTCGTCGGTGCCGACCGTGCGGACGCGGCACGAGGATGCCGGGTCAATCCGGTCGGATCGTGGCACTAGCATGGGAGAGCCCTACTCGACGTCAAGGGAGCGCCAGTGAAGTTCCACGTGAATCGCGATGTTTTCAGCGAGGCCGTGTCGTTCGTTGTCAAGCTCCTGCCGCAGCGCAACCCGCAGCCGATCCTGGCCGGTGTGCTGATCGAAGCATCCGAAGATGGCCTGTCGCTCGCGGCTTTCGACTACGAAGCGTCGGCGCGTACGACCATCGAAGCGACGGTCGATGAGCCCGGCACGATCCTCGTGCATGGACGACTGCTGTCGGAGATCGCCAGCCGTCTGCCCAACGCGCCGATCCAGATCGAGGTCGGCGAGGACGACGGCATCGTGCTCACGTGCGGATCCGCACGATTCACGCTCGCGTCGATGCCCGTGCAGGAGTACCCGGCGATTCCCGAGGTCTCCGGTGAGTCGGGACTCGTCCAGGCGGAGGACTTCGCCACCGCGATCGCCCAGGTGGCCTTCGCCGCGTCCCGTGACGACGTCACCCCGGTTCTCACCGGTGTCCAGCTCGAGGTGGCCGGCAACGAGCTCAGCCTCGTGGCGACCGACCGCTATCGCGTCGCACTGCGCGACGTAAAGTTCGACGGCGGCGGTGTCGCGAGCGAGGAATCGACGACAGCACTGGTTCCCGCGCGCACTCTCACCGAAGTCGGAAAGACGTTCGCGCACTCCGGTGACATTCAGATCGCCTTCTCGGGATCCGGAGATCGCGAGATCATCGCTTTCACCGCGGGCAACAAGACCGTGACCTCGCTGCTGATCAAGGGCAACTTCCCGCCGGTGCGCCGCCTGTTCCCCGAGCAGACGGACCACTACGCGGTCGTCAACACCGCTGAGCTGGCCGAAGCCGTGCGTCGCGTCGCCCTCGTCCTGGATCGCTCGGCCCCGCTGCGTTTCACGTTCACCGAAGACGGCGTCTCGATGGACGCGTCGGGCACCGAGCAGGCGCGCGCGACCGAGTCGGTCGATGCGACCCTCACCGGCGAGGACGTGACGCTGGGACTGAACCCGCAGTACCTCCTCGAAGCCCTCGGCGCGGTCAAGAGCGAGTTCGCGCGCATCACCTTCACCTCCAGCGACAACGCCAACAAGCTCAGCCCGGTGCTGATCACCCCGCAGACGTCGGGCACGCCGGAGAGCTTCAAGTACCTGCTGCAGCCGAACCTGCTGCTGCGCTGATCGGCTTCCGCCGGCTCGAGCGGGGCCCCGAAGCGTCGGCACCGCCGAATAGGCTGGGTCGGTGATCGTGGAGCAGCTCAGCCTCGTCGACTTCCGCAACTATGCGGCCGCCGACGTCTCGCTGGATGCCGGCGCCAATGTCTTCGTCGGCCGCAACGGTCAGGGCAAGACAAACCTCGCCGAAGCGATCGGGTTCTTCGCCACACTGGGATCGCATCGGGTGTCGCAGGATGCTCCCATGGTGCGCGACGGAGCGGACGCGGCGATCGTGCGCATGCGGCTCGCGTATGGCGAGCGGCGAGTGATGCTCGAGGCGCAGGTGAACAGAACCGGCAGCAACAAGGCGCGCGTCAACGGCTCGTCGGTGAAGACGTCGGAGCTTCCGCGATACGCCCAGGTCGTCCTATTCGCACCCGAGGATCTTCAGATCGTCCGATCCGACCCGTCTGCGCGGCGTCGTTTCGCCGATCAGCTGCTCATTCAGCGCGCACCGCGCATGGCGGGAGTGCTGTCGGACTACGATCGGGTGCTCAAGCAGCGGACGGCGCTGCTGAAGTCCGCGCGTGCGCGCGGCATCCGCGGGCAGGGCCTGTCGACCCTGGAGGTCTGGGACGACAAGCTCGTCCAGCTCGGCACCGACGTGATCCGCGCACGACTCGCCCTCGTCGACGACCTGGCCGGCCCCGTCTCGCGGGCGTACACGGCGATCGCCGGAGCCGACCATCGCCCGGAGATGGAATGGATGCTCTCGATCGGCGGAACCGACCCCGACGACGACGGTGTCGAGGCCGTCGACGGTGCGCCATCGTCCCTGCGCGGACTCGGCGCCGAGGACATCCAGCGCATCTTCCGCGAGCAGCTCGTCGTGATGCGGGCATCCGAGCTGGAACGTGGGCTGACGCTGGTGGGCCCGCATCGCGATGACCTGCTGCTGCGTGTGCGCGGTCTGCCGGTCAAGGGCTACGCGTCGCACGGCGAATCGTGGTCGGTCGCCCTCGCACTGCGTCTCGCCTCGGCCGAACTGCTCCGCGCGCAGTCCCAGCTGGGCGATCCGGTGCTGATCCTCGACGACGTGTTCGCCGAACTCGACGCCGACCGCCGTTCGCGCTTGGCAGGCCTCGTCGAAGGCTACGAGCAGGTGGTCGTCACGGCCGCCGTCGAGGAGGATGTGCCCGCCGCGCTGCGCGCGCGGACGGTGTGCGTCGTCGCCGGCACGATCGTGGCCGCCGACGCCGACGGCGACGGTGATGCGGAGGTCGACGATGAGTGACGAGATCCCGGAGACGATCGGCACGTATCTGCGCCTGCGCGGCCTGGAGCCGTCCCCCCGTATGGCGCGTCGCCGCAAGAAGCGCGCCCTCGATGACGACGACAAGCAACCATTCGCTCCCGGTCGCGATCCCAAGGGCGTCGCGGACGTGCTGTCCGATCTCACCCGTCAGTCCGGATGGGACGCGCAGCTGGCGCGGGAGGATCTCGTCCTGCAGTGGACGGATGTCGCCGGCGAGGAGACTGCCCGCCACGCGCATCCGGTCGCCCTCGCCGATGGGCTTCTGACCGTGCAGTGCGACTCGACGGCCTGGGCGAAGAACCTCCAGTTGATGCGCGCGGAGATCGTGACGCAGCTGATGAGGCGGTTCCCGGATGCCGGGGTGCAGAATGTCCGATTCGTGGGGCCGGACGTCCCCTCATGGAAATGGGGCCCCAGAGCCGTTCCAGGGCGGGGTCCTCGCGATACCTACGGTTGAAGAGGGTCCGGGGGCATCCGGAACGATTTCAGGGCGCCACAGGGGCCTTCTCCGGACTTTCGGTAGCCGTGTGGGGGTAGAATGAGACGTCTCTGATCGACCATCCAGGAGCGCTCGAAACCTATGACGTCCGATACCCCCGACAGCGTTCCTCAGGAACTTCCTCCGAAGCAGTCACAGAAGGTCGAGAACGAGTACGGGGCCGACGCCATCCAGGTGCTCGAAGGCCTCGAGGCGGTGCGCAAGCGTCCCGGGATGTACATCGGTTCCACCGGTGAGCGCGGCCTCCACCACCTCGTCTACGAGATCGTCGACAACTCCGTCGATGAGGCCCTCGCCGGCTATTGCGACACCATCACGGTCACGATCCTCGAAGACGGCGCAATCCGCGTGGTCGACAACGGCCGCGGCATCCCCGTCGACATCCACAAGGCCGAGGGCAAGTCGACCGTCGAGGTCGTGCTGACGGTGCTGCACGCCGGCGGCAAGTTCGGTGGTGGCGGCTACGCGGTCTCGGGCGGTCTGCACGGTGTGGGCTCCTCCGTCGTCAACGCACTGTCGACGCGGCTGGATGTCGAGGTGCGCCGGCAGGGACACGTGTGGCGTCAGTCGTTCCGCGACGGCGGTGTGCCGCAGGCGCCGCTGAGCCAGGACGAAGCCACGGAGGAGACCGGCACGACCATCACGTTCTGGCCGGACGACGGGATCTTCGAAACGATCGACTTCGATTACGACACCCTGCGCACGCGCTTCCAGCAGACCGCGTTCCTGAACAAGGGGCTGCGCATCACGCTGAGCGATCTGCGACCTTCCTCGGCGTACGTCGTCGACGGCGAAGACGGGCGGGCCGTCGAGAAGCAGCCGTTCGACGACTTCCACTACGAACGCGGCCTCGTCGACTACGTCGAGTACCTCAACAAGATTCGCAAGGCCGAGGTCGTCAACGACGAGATCATCGAGGTCGAATCCGAAGACACCGAACGGCACATCTCGCTCGAGCTCGCGATGCAGTGGACGACGAGCTACACGGAGAACGTCTTCACCTTCGCGAACACGATCAACACCCACGAAGGCGGTACCCACGAAGAGGGCTTCCGCGCCGCGATGACGACGTACATCAACAAGTACGCGCGGGAGAAGGGCCTGCTCAAGGAGAAGGACGACAACCTCACGGGTGAGGACATCCGTGAAGGGCTCACCGCCGTCATCTCCGTGAAGCTGTCCGAGCCGCAGTTCGAGGGGCAGACCAAGACGAAGCTCGGCAACACCGAGGCGAAGGCGTTCGTGCAGAAGGTCGTCGGCGATCAGCTCACCGACTGGCTCGACCGCAACCCCGCCCAGGCCAAGCGCGTCATCATGAAGGCGATCGATGCCGCGACCGCGCGACTGGCCGCCCGCAAGGCGCGCGAGACCGCCCGACGCAAGAGCGTTTTCGAGTCGGCATCCATGCCCGACAAGCTCAAGGACTGCACGAGCAAGGACCCGTCGATCAGCGAGATCTTCCTCGTCGAGGGCGACTCGGCCGGCGGTTCGGCCGTCCGCGGTCGCGACCCCGAGACGCAGGCGATCCTGTCGCTGCGCGGCAAGGTGCTCAACGTCGAGAAGGCGCGGCTGGACCGCGCGCTCGGCAACAACGAGATCCAGGCGATCATCTCGGCGTTCGGCTGCGGGATCGGCGAGGACTTCGACGTCGCCAAGGCGCGCTATCACAAGATCGTGCTGATGGCCGATGCCGACGTCGACGGGCAGCACATCACGACGCTGCTGCTGACGCTGCTGTTCCGCTACATGCGCGGACTCATCGAGGCCGGTTTCGTCTACCTCGCGATGCCGCCGCTGTACCGCCTGAAGTGGACGAACGCCGAGCACGAGTACGTGTTCAGCGACCGGGAGCGCGATGCGCTGCTGGCCGACGGCCTGGCCAACGGAAAGCGGATGCCGAAGGAGTCCGGCATCCAGCGCTACAAGGGTCTCGGCGAGATGAACCCGAAGGAGCTGTGGGAGACGACCATGGATCACAGCACCCGCACCCTCCGGCAGGTGACGATCGACGACGCGGCCGCCGCGGACGAGATCTTCTCGGTGCTGATGGGCGAGGACGTCGAGTCGCGCCGGAGCTTCATCCAGCGCAACGCCAAGGACGTCCGCTTCCTCGACATCTGATCCATTCCATTCACCTGCAGCGGTAGCACGGCATCCCCGTGAGAACGAGAAGACATGACTGACGAAGAACGCCCCGACCCGAACGCCGGCCACAACCACGGCAACATCGACCAGGTCGACCTCCAGGTCGAGATGCAGCGCAGCTATCTCGACTACGCGATGAGCGTCATCGTCGGCCGCGCCCTGCCCGACGTCCGTGACGGTCTCAAACCCGTGCACCGCCGTGTCATCTACGGCATGTACGACGGGGGCTACCGCCCCGACAAGAGCTTCAACAAGTGCGCCCGCGTCGTCGGCGAGGTGATGGGTCAGTATCACCCGCACGGTGACAGCGCGATCTACGACGCGCTCGTGCGCCTCGTGCAGCCGTGGTCGCTGCGCTACCCGCTGGCCGACGGTCAGGGAAACTTCGGATCTCCGGGCAACCAGGGTGCGGCCGCGCCGCGGTACACCGAAACGAAGATGGCCGCGCTCGCCATGGAGATGGTGCGCGACATCGACGAGGACACCGTCGATTTCGAGGACAACTACGACGGCAAGACGCAGGAGCCGACGGTGCTGCCGTCGCGCTTCCCGAACCTGCTGGTCAACGGCTCGGTCGGCATCGCGGTCGGCATGGCGACCAACATCCCGCCGCACAACCTCCGCGAGGTCGCGGAAGGTGCGCTGTGGGCGCTGGAGAACCCGGACGCGCCGCGCGAGGAGCTGCTCGAGGCGCTCATGAGCCGCATCCACGGGCCGGACTTCCCCACCGGGGCGCAGATCCTCGGAACCAAGGGCATCCGCGAAGCGCAGCGCACCGGTCGGGGTTCGATCACGATGCGCGCCGTCGTGAACGTCGAGGAGATCCAGGGCCGTACGTGCCTCGTGATCACCGAGCTGCCCTACCAGGTCAATCCCGACAACGTCGCGCTGAAGATCCGCGATCTCGCGCGCGATGGTCGCATCACCGGCATCGCCGACATCCGCGACGAGACGAGCGACCGCACGGGCCAGCGCCTCGTCATCGTCCTGAAGCGGGATGCCGTCGCCAAGGTCGTCCTGAACAACCTGTACAAGCACACGCAGCTGCAGGAGAACTTCGGCGCCAACATGCTGGCGATCGTGGACGGTGTGCCGCGCACCCTGGCCCTCGACGGCTTCATCTCCTACTGGATCGACCATCAGGTCGAGGTCATCGTGCGGCGCACGCGCTTCCGTCTGCGCAAGGCCGAAGAGCGCATGCACATCCTGCGCGCGTACCTCAAGGCGCTCGATGCGCTGGACGAGGTCATCGCACTCATCCGCCGCTCGCCCACGGTCGACGAGGCGCGCGAGGGTCTGAAGTCGCTGCTCGCGATCGACGATGTGCAGGCCGATGCGATCCTCGCGATGCAGCTGCGCCGCCTGGCGGCGCTCGAGCGTCAGAAGATCATCGACGAGGCCACCGAGCTGGAGGCGCAGATCGCCGATCTGAACGACATCCTCGTCACGCCGGGTCGTCAGCGCACGATCATCGCCGCAGAGCTCACGGGCATCGTGGACAAGTTCGGCGACGAGCGGCGCACGACGATCCTGCACGGCTTCGATGGCGACATGTCGATGGAAGACCTCATCCCCGAAGAGGAGATGATCATCACCGTCACCCGCGATGGGTACATCAAGCGCACACGCAGTGACAACTACCGTTCGCAGCACCGCGGCGGCAAGGGTGTCAAGGGCGCCCAGCTGCGGGCGGACGATGTGGTCGAGCATTTCTTCGTGACGACCACGCACCACTGGCTGCTGTTCTTCACCACGAAGGGTCGCGTCTACCGGTCCAAGGCGTACGAGGTGCCCGAGGCCGGCCGCGATGCGAAGGGTCAGCACGTCGCGAACCTGCTGGCGCTGCAGCCGGGTGAGGAGATCGCGCAGATCCTGGACATCCGCGACTACAAGGTCGCGCAGTACCTGGTGCTGGCCACCCGCGACGGCAAGATCAAGAAGACCTTCCTCAGCGAGTACGACACCAACCGTCAGGGCGGGATCATCGCGATCCGCCTGCGCGGGCAGGACGAGGAGGACGGCGACGAGGTCGTCAGCGCGCTGCTCGTGGACGACACCGACGACATCCTGCTCATCTCGCGCCAGGGCATGTCGCTGCGGTTCACCGCGACCGACGAGTCGCTGCGCCCCATGGGACGCTCGACGGAGGGTGTGAAGGGGATGTCGTTCCGTGAGGGCGATACGCTCCTGTCGGCATCCGTCGCGAAGGACGATGCCTACGTCTTCGTCGTGACCGAAGGCGGGTACGCCAAGCGCACCGCTGTCGACCAGTACCGCCTCCAGGGACGTGGCGGACTGGGCATCAAGGTCGCCAAGCTGAACGAGGATCGGGGCGACCTGGCGGGCGGTCTGATCGTCGGTGAGGACGACGAGGTCTTGGTGGTTCTTGCCAGCGGCAAGGTGGTACGCTCTGCCGTGGCCGAGGTGCCTGCGAAGGGTCGCGACACCATGGGAGTGGTCTTCGCCCGTCCCGACGACGACGATCGCATCCTCGCGATTGCACGGAACTCGGAGCGAGCGCTCCGAGCGGAGCAGGACCCGGCCGAGACCACCGACGCCGAAGACTCCCCCGCTTCGCGCCCCGAAGGAAGTGACACCGACGCATGAGCACGGTAGCCGACAAGCTCGCCAAGAAGTCATCCAGTAAGACCAGCGCCAAGCAGGTGCGTCTGCGCCTCGTGTACGTGGACTTCTGGTCCGCCGTGAAGCTGTCCTTCCTCGCCGCGGTCGCCATCGCGATCGTCACCGTGGTGGCCAGCTTCCTGATCTACACGGTGCTCAGCACGACGGGACTGATCGGCAAGCTCGACGACCTTTTCAAGGCGTTCGACGACAACTTCAAGTTGAGCGATGTGATCAACCTCGCACAGGTCATGGCGTTCTCCTCGGTGGTCGCCATCCTGAACCTGATCGTGATCACGGTGCTGGGTGCCGTCGTCGCCGGGATCTACAACCTGATGGTCAAGGTGACCGGCGGACTGCTCGTCGGCTTCACATCCAACTGACCGATTTTTTGTTTGCCCGCTCGTCGGGTAAAGTCTTGGAGGTTGACGGCGGCAACGCCGCCTCCGGACGGGGCTATAGCTCAGGCGGTTAGAGCGCTTCACTGATAATGAAGAGGTCCCAGGTTCAAGTCCTGGTAGCCCCACCAAACACCCGTCCGGGGCCTTAGCTCAGTTGGTAGAGCGCCTGCTTTGCAAGCAGGATGTCAGGAGTTCGAATCTCCTAGGCTCCACAGTTTTTCTCGCGACACCATCGCTTCACCGATGGACCTGCTGGGCATGCTCACCTCTCTGCACGGCGTCGCGACCGGCCCGTCGTCCGCCGCGGGGTCGTGGGCGGTCTTCCGCGTGGAGGGGGCATACTCGCAGCATGCGGTTCGAAACGACGCACTTCCAGCAGGGAAACAACACCGGCATCATGGTTCCCCCCGGCCTCGCCGGCGGTGACGCGATCGAGGTCACCCTCGAGCTCGACACGGCACCGCGGACGGTCGAGGTCCCGGACGATCTCGCCGTCGCCTTGGACGATGCGGGGATCCGCGCGCGCTTCGACGCGCTCGCTCCCAGCGCGCGCAAGGCGCACGTCACGAACGTCGTCTCGGCCAAGTCAGATGAGACCCGCACGCGACGCATCGCCGCGATCGTCGCGATGCTCGCCTGAGCGGCGGCGCAGCCTCAGTCCTTCGTGCGCGCGAAGCGCCGTCGGGTCTCGGCATCCGCGACGTAGACGACGAGCTGCAGATCGAGGTGGTCGGAAGGCCGCAGCTGGTGGTGCTCGAACACGAGCCGGCCGAGCTCGGGATGACGGAACACGCGCTCGCGTGAGACGAAACCGCCGACGCCGTGCTCGTTCCAGCGGGTGTCGAAGTCGACGCTCGCCGCGCGGAGCCGAGAGATGAGGTCGAGGTAGCGGGGATCACTCAGGCGCGGTCCGGCCTCCGCCCGGAACTCGGCGAGGAAGCGCCGGCTCGTGTCGTCCCAATCGTCCAGCAGCGAGCGCACGGACGGGTCGGTGAAGACTGTTAAGAAGGCGCTTCGGGTAGCGCGCGTGTAACGATCCGGTAGCACGCGTGCGGGGAGCCGGTAGCGCCCCGGTGGCGGGTTCGAGGATGACTTCCGCCGCGGCCAAGGGCTGGTCGCTGGTGGAGAGGAACGTCGTGATGACGGACTACCGGTTTGTGATGGGCCTGCTGGTGCAGGGGTATGCGTATAGGCAGATCGAGGCGATGGCGGGGTGTTCGCATCGCGCCATCGCCAGGGCTCGCCGGGTCCTCGATGAGGAGGGGTTCACGACGCGGGAGCAGGTCGACGGCCTGTCGCTTGAGGAGATCGACCGGCTGTTCACCGATGGCCGCAAGAGCGTGGTCGACGAGTTCGTCCCCGTCGACATCGACAAGGTCGTCACGGCGAGGCTGGGGCGGAACAAGCCGCCGTTGAAGGTGTTGTGGGCACGCTATCTGGAGACCGACGCCCCGGCCGGCGCGCGATTCTACGGGTATGAGCGGTTCTGCCAGATCGTCGCGGAGCACGTCCGCGTGAACGATCTGACCCTCCCGATCGCGCACGTCCCCGGACATACGATGCAGGTCGATTGGGCTGGCACGCAGATACAGCTCACCGACCCGATCACGAGGGAGTCGACGCGGGTGTCGGTGTTCGTCGCGTCGCTGCCGTTCTCCGGGATGGTGTTCGCGTACGGGTGTCTGGACGAGAAGCAGCCGGCCTGGTTGGACGCGCACCGTCGCGCGTTCGAGTATCTCGGCGGCGTCACCCAGGTGGTCGTCCCGGACAACGCGTCGACCGCGTCGAACCAGATCTCCCGGACCGAGAAGGCGAGGGAGGTGAACTCGTCGTATGCGGAGTTCTTGGAGTACTACGGCACCGCCGCGGTCCCGACCCGCTCGTATCGTCCGCGCGACAAGGGGCATGTCGAAGCCGGGGTGAAGGTCGTCACGAACTGGGTGATCCACTACCTCGCCGATCGGGTGTTCGCGTCGCTGGATGAGTTGAATGCCGTCGTCGCCTCCCAGGTCGAGGCGATCAACGACCGGGCCCCGTTCCGCGGTGAGCCCCGGTCTCGCCGCGCATGGTTCGAAGAGCACGAGCGGGGTGAGCTGATCGGGCTGCCGTCCCGTCGCTGGGAGCCGGTTCTCTGGCGCAAGGCGAAGGTCCACCGGGACTGGCACATCCAGCTCGACACGATCAAGTACTCCGTCCCGTCGCAGTTCGCCGGTCTCAGCGTCGACGTCCGGGTCATCGGGGAGCAGATCGACGTGCTCTCCGGCGGGGAGATCATCGCGACCCACCACCTGGGGCCGCGCCGCAATGGCTACGTCACCGACCCCGAACACGCTCCCGCGCACGCGGAGACGGTGTCGGGGCTCTGGACGCGCGGGTACTTCCTCCGGCAGG
>NZ_JAUF01000047.1:0-22940 GCF_000585455.1 Microbacterium sp. MRS-1 | reverse complement strand
AATCTGCTCTGGGTGGCCTCGTTTTCGCCCGCCGTTTATGCGTCAGATTGGAGCGTCGCCGACACAAGTCTCTATGGTGGAACGAACGCAGGAACACCCATACTGAGGTTCCCCTTGCGAGGGAGCTTGTTGTCGACGATCGGTCAGTGAACGCGGTTATGGATGCGGGAGGGCTGCTGCCTGAGGCGCGCTCCGCTGACCACCACCCGTCGGGAAAGTGCCACGGCAAAGACGACTTGCAGGCCAACGAGTGGGACGAAATGCATGACACCCCGTGTCATCTCACCCCGTTCCGACACTCCTGTCGGGAACGCTCTGGTGACACAAGTGCTACGCCGGCAACGACGCCTCAGAAGGCTCACACCTATCGAGTCCGAGATAGTCAACACACCGGCCACTCACGCGGCCTGAAGCCCCAAACAAGACGAGTCAACCGAACCATCAGCAGTCCCCGATCAAGTCTATTGGGGCTGGAGACGTTCGGTGTTGCAGTGCTGCCGGAACGCGTCCAAGTCTGTCCGCAGCTCGGTGATCGACTGCTACGACAGGTAGAGCCCGAAGAAGTGTTTGGCGATGACGGAGCAGGCGTGGGCTGACACCTGCAGTTCATCTCGTCGGACCGCTACCAGTTGACCGACTCGGAACTCGTGGTCTCCGGTGGCCGCAAGGTACTTCGCGTCGGCTGCGCCGAGCCCGTGCTGGTAGAGATGCCGCTTCTGGAAGACACGGCCCGCATCGCGCCACGCATCGGCACCTAACTGGCCATTGACCCATGTCTCGATGTCGGTACCGGTTGGGCACGAACTGACCTGCTGCCCGCGATGCTGCGGCGCGCATGTGCATGTCCCCTCGATGAGGTTCTTGCGCGCCCCACCCAGATTCTGGAACGAGATGGTGCCGGGCCACCGCGAGATAGTCTCCGCCAGATCAGCGCTCGTCGTCAGCACCGGCCGGCCGGCGATCTCAGCCTCGGTTACCTGCGACAGGGCGTCCCGCAGGTTGGCGGCGTGCCCCTGCACCATCGCCCGCATGACTCCGTCGAAAGTGGCGACCAGGTCCTTGGCGAGGTTGACTAGCGAAGGCTGATCCGCGCTGGTCGGCAGACGATCGATCTCGCCGACGACTCGGTTGAGGGTCTCCCGATAGTTCTCGATCCCGCAGACTGGGCATCGCGACGCCGGTGTGTCCGTCCAGTACCGCGTGCAGTGGCGGTTCTCGAACCAACCCACCGGCGTGGCCTTCAACGGGCGCGGATCGAAATCGGCCAATGTCGAGTCGGCGAAGCAGTGGTTCGCGCAGGTGACCGACACTTTGCCATCAAATACCGACGGAGTCCGTGCCGCATTGGTTGCGGGTAACTCCAGCACGAACGACGCCGCACACGTTGGGCACACCATGTGCACCGTGTCGCCGGGCTTCACACCGATTCCGCTCAGCGCGGTCGAGTACGGGCTGTCTGGGATCTGCTCCGCATCGACACCGGTCCGCGTCAGCGAAGAGTTCGGCCTGCGGCCGAAAAGGCGATCGAACAATCCCATATCTCTCCTCTTTCACACGCTGCCGTTGACGGGACATATCGACGATATGACAGACGCGCCGGCGGCGTCCCCGCTAGGGTACCGGCCCTGTCAGCTTCCGCTTCACACGGGGCCCAACCAAGGATGAGGCCGCGCCGCGTGACGACGAGCGAACAGCGATGCTCGCTCTCAATACACAGATGGGCATGGGGACCCGAGTACCGGAGTCCTCGTCCTCGCCGGCGGAACGGCTGTTGTCAGAAGGCTGAGGTAGGCGCCGCTGGCGAGCGGCGCGCCTAACTCGATCCGTTAGCAGGCACCGCCCGGATGAGCGTGGTCGCGGACGGTCTCTAATGCGTGCTCGCCGTCCAGAGTCCTCGACCGGGCGCGCGGGGCGACCATGTCGAACAAGCGCGCCAGGTCGGAATGTGTATCGCCTGTCCTCGTCTCTGCCGCGAGTCAATCCTGAGACTTCGACGACTCCCACCTACCCCTGACAATTTCGACGTGAAGGCGCACCAAAGCGGATGGGTGAGCTGAAAGGAGGTCAAGGATCACTTCTGCGCCATCGGATCGAGGCTCACTGGCAATGGCACGAGTCACAAACAGCGCTCGTCGATTCCCGGATCTCGATGGCTGCTGTCTGCTCGTCCAAGCGCAACGTGGACGAAGAGTGCGACATGCGTCGGGAAAGTGTCACGACAAAGTTGCGCCGTTCCCGCTAAGTTTGGCGATCCTCGTGACATTCAGTGTCATCTCACCGCGTTCCCGACACTCGTCGACGTTCCCGACACCGGTCGGGCGAGCGCCGGCCGCCCTGCCGTTCACAAGTCCGGAGATTCGTGGCCATCATGGCGCGACCTCGGCGCGTCGCGGGGTCTGCTGGCCACCGTTCCGGAGTTGTGAACGCCGTGACCGGGCAGGGAGCGCTCCGAAGATCCGGAGCGGGCCCGACCGAACGAAGCGGTCAGGGCGGGTTCACCGGATTGCTCACCCTTGACGCAGCCGTCCTCTTCCGCCTGGTGCGTGAGACCGCCGAGTCGTCCACCTCGCGGGCGCTAAGGGTCAGGCGGCGCAGTCGATGCAGGTCGTGGCCATCGGCCGGGCTTCCAACCGGCCCGGGGCGATCACGTTCCCGCAGACGACGCAGATGCCGTAGGTCCCGGCATCCACGCGGGCGAGCGCGGCGTCGACCTCCGCCCGCTCGTCGAGCACGGAACGACGAAGCGCATCGATGCGCTGCCACTCGCTCGACAGGGTCGACCCCTCCGGATCGTGCTCGTCGTCGGCGGTCGCGTCGGCACGGTCGGAGAGCACCGACGCCTCGTCGGCGTCCAGCCGCGCCCACAACGCGTCGAGCTCCGCCGCGCGGGCGCGAAGCCGGTCGACCGGGTCGCTCATCCCTGGTAGCCGATGAGCCAGGCCACCCCGAACCGGTCGCGCACCTGACCGTCATGGTCGCCCCAGGGTCGCAGCGCGAGTGGGTCGAGCACGTCGCCGCCCTCGGCGAGCGCCGCGAACCACTCCTCGAGCGTCGCCGGCTCGGCGGTGCCCAAGAGGGAGAACAGGATGCCGCGAAGCTCCAGAGTCGGCTCGCCGGGAGCGGCATCCGACGCGAACAGCTCGACGGGACCCTGCAGCATGCCGTGCGCGATGTGGTCGGCGGGCCCGTCGTCGCGCCCGAAATCGCCGAACGTCGCGAGGACGAGCTCGCCGCCGAACACCCCGCGGTAGAACTCGAGGGCCGCGCGAGCCGTGCCGTCGAAGGAGAGATACGGGGTGAGTCCGGTCATGGGGGCGAGGATACGTCGCAGCGGCAACATCCACGAGCCCTCTTGTCAACCCCCGTGCGTCACCGCCGATGGCGGCGAACAGTGGAGGTCATGACGCAGGAGGACCACATGACCGACCCGCACACATCCCCCGACAACACGCCTGGTGTGGGAACCGAAGACGCGCCCGCGACGACCGAGCCCGACACTGAAGAGCTGACCGCGCCGAGCACGGAGAAGGAGCCGGGCGAGGAGCCCTTGGCGCCGCATCCCGAAGAGCCGCTGGCGCCGCATCCCGACGAGCCGCTCGCGCCGCACCCGACCGAGCCCACGCTGCCGCAGGCCGCCGAGCCCAGCCATCACGCCGTCGGCATCGGCGTGATCGACGACGAGGCCTGAACGGCACGGCCCGACCCGCGCCGCCCGGTCGACGGCCGCCCGGCTAGACTGAGGCCGTCCCCGGCACCCGAGTCTTGGAGTCCCGCCGCGTGAGCACCCCCGCATCCGACAGCAAGGTCGCAGACACTGTCGAGAACGCCGTCCAGACGCCGGAGAAGGAGCAGCCCTACGCGGCGCTCGGCCTCAAGAGCGACGAGTACGACCAGATCAAGCAGATCCTCGGCCGGCGCCCCACCAGCGGCGAGCTGGCGATGTACTCCGTGATGTGGAGCGAGCACTGCTCCTACAAGTCGTCGAAGATCTACCTGCGCCGCTTCGGGCAGAAGGTCTCCGAGGAGATGAAGGCACGCCTCATGGTCGGCATGGGCCAGAACGCGGGTGTCGTCGACGTCGGCGAGGGCTGGGCGGTCACCTTCAAGGTCGAGAGCCACAACCACCCGAGCTACATCGAGCCCTTCCAGGGCGCCGCAACCGGTGTGGGCGGCATCGTCCGCGACATCATCTCGATGGGCGCCCGTCCGGTGGCCGTCATGGACCAGCTCCGTTTCGGCGCGATCGACAACCCCGACACCGCCCGCGTCGTGCACGGTGTGGTCAGCGGCATCAGCTTCTATGCGAACTGCCTGGGCCTGCCGAACATCGGCGGCGAGACGGTGTTCGACGCCGTCTACCAGGGCAACCCGCTGGTCAACGCCCTCGCGGTCGGCGTCATGCGCCACGAGGACATCAAGCTCGCCAACGCCACCGGCGCGGGCAACAAGGTCGTGCTCTTCGGCGCCCGCACGGGCGGCGACGGCATCGGCGGCGCATCGATCCTCGCGTCCGACACCTTCGCCGACGGCGGCCCGACCAAGCGTCCCGCCGTCCAGGTCGGCGACCCGTTCGCCGAGAAGGTGCTCATCGAGTGCTGCCTCGAGCTGTACCGCGACGAGCTCGTCGAGGCGATCCAGGACCTCGGCGCCGCGGGTATCTCCTGCGCCACGAGCGAGCTGGCCGCCAACGGCGGCTCGGGCATGCGCGTCGACCTCGAGAACGTGCTGCTGCGCGACCCCACGCTCACGCCGGAAGAGATCCTCATGAGCGAGAGCCAGGAGCGCATGATGGCGATCGTCGCGCCCGAGAAGCTCGACGCGTTCCTGGCCGTGACCGGCAAATGGGATGTCGAGACCAGCGTGCTCGGCGAGGTGACCGGCGACGGCCGCCTGCAGATCTTCTGGCACGGCGAGCAGATCGTCGACGTCGACCCATCCACGGTCGCGGTCGACGGCCCGGTCTACGAGCGCCCCGTGGCCTACCCGACCTGGATCGACGCCCTGCGCGACGACTCGGCATCCGCCCTGCCGCGCACCGACGACCCCGCCACCCTGCGCACGCAGTTCCTCGATCTGCTCGGCAGCCCGAACCTCGCCGACACGAGCTGGGTGACCAACCAGTACGACTACTACGTCATGGGCAACACCGCCCTCAGCTTCCCCGACGACGCCGGCATGATCCGCGTCGACGAGGAGAGCGGCCTGGGCTTCGCCATCGCCACCGACTGCAA
Organism: Microbacterium sp. MRS-1; assembly: GCF_000585455.1. Classification (NCBI taxonomy): domain Bacteria; kingdom Bacillati; phylum Actinomycetota; class Actinomycetes; order Micrococcales; family Microbacteriaceae; genus Microbacterium; species Microbacterium sp. MRS-1. The sequence continues at coordinate 17,709 of NZ_JAUF01000047.1, read as the reverse complement.
CGGGCGCTTCTGCCAGCTCGACCCCTACGCGGGCGCGCAGCTGGCCCTCGCCGAGGCGTACCGCAACGTCGCCGTCACGGGCGCCGTTCCGACCGCCGTGACCGACTGCCTCAACTTCGGCAGCCCGGAGAACCCCGAGGTCATGTGGCAGTTCGGCCAGGCCGTCGACGGTCTTGCCGACGCGTGCCTCGAGCTCGGCGTCCCGGTCACCGGCGGCAACGTCAGCTTCTACAACCAGACCGGCGACACCCCGATCTTCCCGACGCCCGTCGTCGGCGTGCTCGGCATCATCGACGACGTCGCCCGCCGCATTCCGAGCGGCTGGCAGGATGCCGGCGAGAACATCTACCTGCTGGGCGTCACGGCCACCGAGCTGAGCGGCTCGGCGTGGGCCGAGACCGTGCACGGCCACCTCGGCGGACGTCCGCCGGCGGTCGACCTCGCCCAGGAGAAGCGTCTCGCGGAGCTCATCCACGCGGCATCCCAGCAGGAGCTCGTCTCCAGCGCCCACGACCTCTCGTCGGGCGGACTCGCCCAGGCCCTGGCCGAAGCGGTGACGCGTTTCGGCGTCGGCGCCCGCGTCTGGCTGCGCGAGATCATGGAGCGCGACGGCGTGGATGCCGCGACCGCCCTGTTCAGCGAGTCCACCGGCCGCGTCATCGTCTCGGTGCCGCGCGAGGAGGACGTGAAGTTCCGCGGACTGTGCGAGGGCCGGGGCTATCCGGTACTGCGCATCGGCGTCACCGACGCGACCGCCGACACCGCAGAGAACGCCCTCGAGGTGCAGGACGTGTTCACGGTTGCGGTCTCGGAGCTGCGGGCGCGCTCGCAGGCGACACTGCCGGCCGCCTTCGGACCGACGGTCGTCGAGCCCGTAGGCTGAGGCGCATGAGCGAGCAGGACGAGTACGAGGGCATGAACGAGGCGCGCACGCGCCGCACCCGCATCATCGCCTGGGTCACGATCGTCGCGCTGATCCTCGTCGGCGGCGGCGCCACGGTGCTCGCGTTGCTCTTCGGCTGAGCCGCCCCACGAACTCCGCACACAGGCACGTACTCCGCACCCGCGTGCCCGGATGCGTGCGGAGTTCGTCACAATCTGCGGAGTTCGTCGACGTTCACGCGTGCGGGCGAGGGGCGGATGCCGCGGCATCCCTCTCTGCGAGCGCTCCCAGCCGGCCTCGGTAGGCTGAGGTCGTGGATCCGCTCTGGGCGACGATCGCCGAGTTCTGGTGGATCGGGCCGGCGACGATCGGCACCGGCGCCCTCGGCTGGCTCGGGCTGCGCCGCGAACGGCGCGAGCGTCGCCGGCGTATCGAGCTCGACGCGGCCCGGCTGGAGCTGCGAACGGCGAAGCGCGATGCGGCGACAGCCCGTGCCGCGGTGCGGGTGGCGCGCACAGAGCTCGATCGGCTGCAGGCCGAGCGCGCGACCGGTCGCGCGAGTGCGACAGATGTCGCCGCGGCGCGGCGGCAGCTCGACCGCGCCACCGACGAGGTCCGCGTCGCGACGGCGACGGCCCGGTCGCGGCGCGCGCACGTGACCGCCGCGCGGGCCGCGCTGCCGGCGGCCGGCGACGACGCCCACCTACCGGTCGCGCGCATGATGCGGGCACACGACGAGATCATCGCCCGATGGATGACCTATGAGACCGATCCGGCGCGGCTCATCGCCTTCCCCGCGATGACCGATGCGCGCCAGCCGCTGACCGCCGCCTTCCTCGCCGCTGACAAGGCGGCGCGGGAGCAGCGTCCGGCCTCCGCGCACGCCCGCGTCACGCCCGCGCAGTTCACCGCGTACCGCGACGCGGTGGCCGCCGCCGGGCGCGCCTTCGCCGTGGCCGAGGCCGAGGCCTGGCGGCAGGCGCGCGCCGCGGGCGACGCTCCCGCGCGTCCCCAGCCCGGAGACCCGGATGCCAGGACCACGGGCGCCCCGGTGCGCGAGCAATGGACGATCATCGCCCAGAGCCTGACGCAGACCGCCCTCGCGCGCGGCACCGAAGCGCTGGCCCGGGTGGTGGCGGCGCGCGCGTCGCCGGCGACGCGCACCACGGCATCCTCGGGCACGGCGACCGGAGCCGGCACCGCGAGCGGTCCGGATGCCGACGGTGATGACGGCCGTCACGTGTGGCCCGTCCCCGGGCGCCCGCGCGCGTAAGGTAAGCCCGTGGATCACTTCTGGACCTTCGCCGGCAGCTACTGGTGGCTGGTGTTTCCCCTTCTCGGCGTCGCCGGCGGCGTCGTGCGTCGCTGGGACGTGCTGGCGCAGCGCCGTCACGCGCGCCGGCTCGAGGTCATGCGGGCGAAGGCCGAACTGAAGTCCGTCACCGCGTCCACACGGGTCAGCAGCGCCGGCGAACCACAACCGATCACGAAGCCGTCACCGCTGCCCGACCAGCTCGAGAAACTCTTCGCGGTGCACGACGACGTCACCGCGCGCTGGCTGGAGTACGAGCTCGACGTCGCTCGTATGATCGCCTTTCCCACCATGAGCGACGGGCGGCAGCCCCTGACCGCCGCGTTCCTGCGCGCCAAGAAGATCGCCGACAGGCTGCGCCCGGCGTCGGCGGATGCGCGGGTCAGCGCGGAACAGGTCGCCGAGTACCGCGGCGCCGTCACCGATTACGAGGTCGCGTTCGATCTCGCCGAGCGTGACGCCCGGCGCGTGCGTGACTCCCAGTTCAGCGATGCCGAGCGCAAGCGTCTGGCCACGGCGCAACAGCTGCTGGCCGTCGCGCTCGACCAGTCCGCGACCCCGGCGGAGCGTCAGGTCGCCTATCGCCGGGTGCGGGAGGAGGTCGACGGTCTGCTGGCCCTCTCCGACGAGGCCGTCGAGCGTCTCGAGACCAAGGTCGCCCTGCAGCTCGAGCGTCCGCAGCCGACCCCCGACGACGAACGGGGCCCGGCAGACGCCGGACCCCGTTCCTGACCGCGATCGTCAGGACGTGAGGCCGTCGACCCACTCCTGGTTCTCGGCGATCCACTTCTTGATCACCGGCGCGTAGTCGTCACCGCTGTACTCGTTGAACATCGCGTTCTCGAGCGAGGCGAGCGTGTCGGTGGGCATCGTGAAGTTCGAGATCCAGCCGTGCACCTCGGGGTGGTCCTTCGCGAACGAGCTCGCCGCCACCGAGTGGATGCTCTCGGCATCCCCCAGCAGACCCTTCGGGTCGGCGAGGTCCTTCACCGGGAACGCGTTGTACGCCCAGTGCGGCCGCCACAGCGTCACCGCGATGTTCTGCCCGGCATCCGTCGCCTTCTTGAGCTCGGCGAGCATGGCCGGCGTAGACGACTCCACGAGTTCCATCCCCTCGAGCCCGTAGCCGGGAACGACATCGTCGCCGGTGATGCGCATGAGCCCCGAGCCCGGTTCGATGCCGACGATGCGACCGCCGAACTGGTCGGATGCCGCGGCCAGCTGATCGAGCGAGTCGATCGGCGCGTCGGCGTTGACGGCGACGGTGAGTCGCGCGTCGTCGTTCCAGGCCCCGAGGTCGTCGACCTTGTCGCCGTAGCGCTCCATGTAGTCGGCGTGCGTGGTGGGCAGCCAGGTGTCCAGCACGAGGTCGAAGTCGCCGCGAGCGAGGCCCTGGTAGACGGGCGCGACGTCGGCGAACGTGAGCTTCACGTCATAGCCCTTGTCCTCGAGGATCGACTGCCACAGGTACGACGCGGCGATGCCCTCGTCCCACCCGTTGAACACGGCGATCTCGATCGACTTCGCGTCGGAACCGCCCACGCCTCCCGTGCCGCCGGCACAGCCGCTCAGGGTGAGCGCTGCGGCGGCGCTCAGGGCGATACCGCCCAGGATGCTCTTGGTCTTGTTCATGCTGACGTCCTCTCCATCCGCGTGCTGTCCGCGGATCGGTCGGTGTCAGCCGCGGACTCTCCGCGGCTGGGGCGGGCCGTCGCCCCGCCGTTGCGGGTGCGGCGAACCGCGCCCGCCCGGCGCGGGGCACGAGGCCGGCCCAGCGCCGAAGTCAGACGGTCGAGGATCATCGCGATCATGACGACCGACAGGCCGGCTTCGAAGCCCAGGCCCACGTTGATGCGCCCGATGGCGCGAACGATCTCGCCGCCGAGTCCGCCGGCGCCGACCATGCCCGCGATGACGACCATCGAGAGACTCAGCATGATCACCTGGTTGACGCCGGCCATGATCGACGGCAGCGCCAGCGGGATCTGAATCTGCCGCAGCACACGCACCGGCGAAGCCCCGAACGCGTACCCCGCCTCCACGACCTCGCTGTCGACGCCCCGGATGCCGAGTTCGGTCAGCCGCACGCCGGGGGCGATCGCGAAGAGGATCGTCGCGATCATGCCCGGCACCGCCCCGACGCCGAAGAAGATGATCGCGGGGATGAGGTAGACGAAGGCGGGCATCGTCTGCAGGAAGTCGAGCACGGGGCGCACGATGCGCGAGACGGCGTCGCTGCGGGCGGCCCAGATGCCGACGGGGATCGCGATCACGATCGCGACGAGCGCCGCGACGATGACCAGGGCGAGGGTGTCCATCGCGTTGTCCCACTGATCGACGCCCACGATCACGAGCAGGCCGAGGGCGGTGCCCAGCGCCAGGCGCCAGCCGCTCACGGCGAACGCCGCCGCGGCGAGCACGACGATCAGCAGCCAGAACGGCGGCGCCATGAGCACGGCGTCCACCGCGTCGTAGACGGCGCCCAGAACGAGCGCCACCGCGTCGAACAGTCCGCGCAGCGCGTCGCCGACGACATCGACGACCGTCTCGGCCCACTGGCCCACCGGAATGCGGAACCCGTCCATCAGCGCTCTCCCTCCGTCGCGGCATCCACCAGCGGCGTGAACTCGGCCACCATCTCCAGCGGGGTCTGCACGACCGCCATCTCGCGCGTCGTCGCCGGAACGTTGCCGAGAGCGGCGAGCAGTGTGATGCGCGGGATGACTCCACGCAGGCGTCCCTGATCGTCGACGACGGCCAGGGGAACGGACGCCTCCACGGCGGTCTCGACGATGTCGGTGAGCAGGTCGTCGGGACCGACCGTCGGCACGTGGGTGTCGACGATGCGCCGCAGGTCGCTCTCGCCCGACTTCACCGCTCGGATCACCGCCCGGTCGGTGACCACGCCCACGAGGCGGCGGTTCTCGGTCGCGAACACGGCACCGGCCTGGTTCTCACGCATCGTGCGCAGTGCCCCGCGCACGCCCGCCGTGATCGGCGTCGACAGCGACGGCGGCTCCATGACGGCGGATGCCGTGAGCACGCGCGCCCGGTCGACGTCCTGAACGAACTGCGCCACGTAGTCGTTGGCCGGGTCGGTCAGGATCTCTTCCGGTGTGCCGTTCTGCACGATGCGACCGTCACGCATCACGGCGATGCGGTCGCCGAGGAACATCGCCTCGTTGAGGTCGTGCGTGATGAACACGATCGTGCGGCCGAGCTCGCGCTGCAGCTCCACCAGCTGCTCCTGCATCTCGCGGCGGATGAGCGGGTCGAGCGCCGAGAAGGCCTCGTCCATCAGCAGGATGTCGGTGCCGGCCGTCAGGGCGCGAGCGATGCCGACCCGCTGACGCATGCCGCCGGAGAGCTGGTCGGGAAGCGCATCGGCGCGATCGCCGAGGCCCACGCGCTCGAGGATGTCACGCGCACGTTCGCGGCGCTCGGTCTTGCCGACGCCCTGGATCTCCAGCGCGTACGCCGCGTTGTCGAGCACGCTCAGGTGCGGCAGCAGGGCGAAGTGCTGGAAGACCATCGACACCGACTCGCGGCGGATGGTGCGCAGCTGTGCCGGCGAGGCCGTGGTGACGTTGCGGCCGGCGATGGTCACCTCGCCGGCGGTGGGGGTCAGCAGGCCGTTGAGCATGCGGATGATCGTGGACTTGCCCGAGCCGGACAACCCCATGATGACGAAGATCTCGCCACGGTTCACCGTGAAGCTCGCGTCCACCACGGCCGCGGTGCCGGCGTCGGCCACGTCGGCGCGGGAGTGACCCGCGCGCAGGCGCGCCACGGCATCCTTCGGATCACGCCCGAAGACTTTGAACAGATGCCGCGCCTCCAACAGGGGCGCAGCAGAAACAGCGTCGGTCACAGAACACCTCGGCAGCCCGGTGCACAGGCTGCATCGGTCACGCCCGGGTGACGGCCACTCGCGCTCGGGCAGAGCGCTCGGCACCGGACATCGGATCCGGGCACAGGCCGCCGACCTTACGTCCGCCGGTGCCAACGGGCACGACAGCGGTCGCGGACTGGTCTGGGGTCGACCCCGCGTGGGGGCCGCCACCACCGTTTCATCCGGGTGAATGCGCACGCAAATTGGACGCGACGCCGACTTCTCGCTATCGCGCGCACGCGAAGGCGGAGGCGCTCCGGCAGCGCTTGACGTCGCCAGCGTTATATGGTTACTTAGTCAAGTAACTAACCAATTCACTGGATGCCGGGAGGCCACGTGATCGATGAGGGACGAGCGCTCTTCGTGCAGATCGCCGAGAGCGTCGAGGACTCCATCGTGGACGGGAGCCTTCCCGAAGACACACGCGCGCCGTCGACCAACGAACTGGCGGCGTTCTACCGCATCAACCCGGCCACGGCCGCGAAAGGAGTGAACATGCTCGTGGAGAAGGGCGTGCTCGTCAAGCGCCGTGGAATCGGCATGTTCGTGGCCGTCGGCGCCCGCGAGAGCCTGCGGGCCGAGCGGCGTGCCGCCTTCGCCGCCCGGTTCATCGAGCCTCTGCTCGCAGAAGCTCACACGCTCGGCCTCAGTGCCGACGAACTCGCAACGATGGTCCGCGACCACGCGGCCGCCCACATCACATCGACCACGGAAGGAGGCGCCCGATGACCGTCGTCCAGGTGACCGATCTCGTCAAGCGCTATAGGAACGCCGCCGCCCTGGATGGGGTGTCGCTGACGCTCGAAGCCAACGTCATCTACGGCCTGCTGGGCCGCAACGGCGCCGGCAAGACAACCCTGATGTCGATCCTGACCGCCCAGAACTTCGCGACGAGCGGCGAGGTCAGCGTCTTCGGCGAGAACCCGTACGAGAACAGCCGTGTGCTAGGCCGGATCTGCTTCGTGCGCGAGAGTCAGCGCTATCCCGACGACGCCCGGCCTGTCCACGCCTTCCGGATGGCGGCGATGTTCTTCCCGCACTGGAACCAGGAGCTCGCGGACGAGCTCATCGATGCGTTCCAGCTGCCCATGAAGACGCGGATCAAGAAGCTCTCGCGCGGGCAGCGGTCGGCGGTCGGTGTCATCATCGGACTCGCCTCGCGCGCCGAGCTGACGTTCTTCGACGAGCCCTACCTCGGACTGGATGCCGTCGCGCGCCAGATCTTCTACGACCGCCTCCTGGCCGACTACGCCGACCATCCCCGCACCATCGTGCTGTCCAGTCACCTCATCGACGAGGTCGCCGACCTCATCGAACGGGTGATCGTCATCGATCGCGGGCGCATCATCCTCGACGAGGAGACCGATGCCGTCCGCGGCCGGGCCTCGACGATCATCGGCGACGCCGTCGCCGTCGACGCCTTCACCGCGGGACGCGAGGTACTGCACCGCGAGAGCCTCGGCCGCGTGGCCAGCGCGACGGTTCTCGGCGAACTCGGCATCCAGGACCGGGCGCAGCTCGCGGCATCCGGGCTCGAGGTGGGTGCGGTCTCTCTGCAGCAGCTGATCGTCCGCCTGACCCAGCACGATGCCGAATCCTCGGCCACGGCGAACGCCGCCGCAGCCACCACCGCCGAAGGAGCACGCCGATGAATCGGGTCTTCACCGTCACCCGGATGCAGTTCGTCAACAAGTACACGTTCGTGTGGCTGCCGCTGCTCATCCTCGTCGTCAGCCTCGTGCTCTCGATCGCGATCTTCGCGCTCATCCCCTACGGCGGGGCGAAGTACGGCGGCGGAAGCCAGGCTCCGATCTGGTATTTCTTCGGCCTGGGCATCATGTCGCTGAGCTACACCTTCCCGTTCTCGCAGGCCCTCAGCATCACGCGCCGGGAGTTCTTCTTCGGCACGATGCTCGCGGCACTGGTGACGGCCGTCCTGCTGGGCGCCGTCTTCGCCGTCGGCGGCGCGATCGAACGCGCCACGGGCGGATGGGGTGTCAACGGCTACTTCTTCTCGCTGGACTGGGTGTGGACCGCCGGCCCCGGGGGCGCCGGGCTCTTCTTCGCCGTGGTGGCGATGGTGCTCTTCGTGGCCGGGTTCTGGGGCGCGACGCTCTACCGCCGCTTCGGCGCTCTCGGGCTGACGCTCACGCTGTCGGGCGTGGGGGTTCTGCTGATCGCCGCCCTGTGGCTCGTCGGGCGGATGGATGCCTGGGCGACGGTGTGGACGTGGCTCGCCGACCTGGGGCCGATGGGGCTGACCGCGGTGCTGGCCGTGCTGACGTGCGTGCTGGGTGCCGCGTCGTTCCTCACGCTGCGCCGCGCCATCCCCTGACGCATCGAGGCCGCCGGACGGGCGCCGGAATCAGTCGGCGGCGGCCGCCGCGGTGTGGTGTCGGATGACCTCGGCGACGACGAAGTTGAACCACTTCTCGGCGAACTCGGGATCGAGGTCGGCCTCGAGAGCGAGGCGACGCAGACGCGCGATCTGCTGCTCTTCGCGAGCGGGGTCGGATGCCGGCATCCGATGCTCCGCCTTGAGCACGCCGACCTGCTGCGTGCACCGGAAGCGTTCGGCGAGCATGAAGATCAGCGCCGCGTCGATGTTGTCGATGCTGGCACGCAGGCGCTGCAGGTGAACGGCGGCGTCGGTCATGGGCTTCCTCTCGTCCTCGCCGACATTACCGCCTCTCCCAGCGACATCCGCTGACAGCCCTAGAGTGTGACCATGGCAGCAGCATCCAACGAGCCCCGGCCGCGTTCCCTCCGGCGTGGGGCGAAGACCGCGGCGGACTCCGACCGGGCGAGAACGACCGACGGTGCGGTGTCGTCCGAGGCTGCTGCGCATCGCTCACACACGGGACGCGCGGTGTGGACGACCCTGAACCGCCCCTTCGTCGTGGGCTTCTTCCTGACGCTCGGCGGCCTGGTGGCGATCCTGCTGGGCATGGCCGTCACCAGCTTGGTCACGGTGTGGATCTACGTCGCCTTCGCCCTGTTCGTCGCTCTCGGACTCAACCCCGTCGTGCAGCGCCTGCAGCGGCACGGCGTCGGCAGAGCCTGGGCGATCGTGATCGTGTACTTCGCCCTGGCGCTGCTGCTCGTTGCCGTGCTGTGGCTCATCGTGCCCACGGTGGTGCGCCAGATCGCCCAGTTCATCACGGACGTCCCGACTCTCGTGACGTCGTTCCAGCAGACCGACCTCTACCACTGGGCACGTGATCAGTTCGGCGACCAGGTGCCCGCGATCGTCGCCGAGGTGCAGAAGTTCCTCACCGATCCGGGCCATCTGGCGGCGATCGGCGGGGGCGTGCTGCAGATCGGCATCTCCATCGGCACGACGATCTCCGGGATCATCATCATCATCGTGCTGAGCCTGTACTTCCTCGCGTCATTGCCGGAGATCAAGCAGGCGTTCTACCGCATGGTGCCCGCCCGCAGTCGCGCACTGACAGCCGATCTGACCGAGCAGATCACGGAGTCGGTCGGCGGCTACCTGGGCGGCATGGTCGTGCTCGCCTTCTTCAACGCGGTCGTGAGCTTCATCCTGTACACGGTTCTCGGCCTCCCCTTCCCCGCACTGATGGCGGTGGTCGCCTTCTGCCTCACGATCATTCCGCTCGTCGGAACCGTGCTGTTCTGGGGCATCGCCTCGGTGGTCGCCCTCTTCGCCAGCCCCTGTCGGCGCTCATCTTCGCCGTCGCGTATCTGGTCTACATGCAGCTCGAGGCATACGTGCTCACGCCGAAGGTGATGAACAAGGCCATCGCGGTGCCGGGAGCCCTCGTCGTGATCGGCGCGCTCGTCGGGGGGACGCTCATGGGCCTGCTCGGCGCGCTCGTCGCGATTCCCGTGACCGCCTCCATCCTGCTGATCATCAAGAAGGTCTTCATCCCGAAGCAGGATGCCGCTCTCTGAGCCCCAGTAAGTGCTGGGCTTATTTTAAGTCCTTGACAAAGTAGACGTCGTCTCGCGATGCTGACCAGCGACGGAGCGCAGCCATGCTCCGCACTGATCAAGGAGGATCGTGAAACGACGTGTTCTCGCCGCGCTGGTGACAGCTGCGGCCGTGGCGGCCACTGCCGTCCTACCCGTGACGGCGGCGCATGCCGCCGCCCTCACCTCCGCCGACTTCCTCAAAGCCAGCGGCAACGTCCTGAAGAAATCATCGGGGACCGGCGCCGCGGTGAACCTCCGCGGCACGAACATCGGCGGATGGCTCACCCAGGAGGACTGGATGTCGCCCCTCGGCGAGTTCGCCGCCGACCGCACCGGCTGGAGTGCAACCGCGTCCGCGGGAGCACCGGCCAACGCCCTCGACGGATCGGGAACCAGCCGGTGGACGACCGGCGCGAATCAGGCCGGCGGGGAGTGGATTCGTCTCGACCTGGGGGCGCCCACTCTCTTCAACCGGCTCACCATCGACAACACCGCCAACGCCGGCCAGTGGCCGCGAGCACTCAACATCGAGACATCGTCCAACGGCTCGACCTGGACCAGCGTGGCGACCCAGCCCGGCACGGACGGTCTCACGACGGTGAAGTTCGCCCCGCAGGTCGCGCGTTACGTGCGGGTGACACAGACCGGCGCCGCGGCCGCTGCGTGGTCGGTCGGTGAGATCAACCTCTACAGCGACCCGGTCCTGTTCAACGGCACGCATACCGCGACGGCGACCTCCAACGCCCCCGGCACGAACGCCCAGATGACGCTCGACGGCAACGTCTCCACGGTGTGGCAGAGCGGTGCCCCGCAGGCGCCCGGGCAGTCGTTGACGATCGATCTCGGGCGCAACGTGGACATGGACAAAGTCCTGTTCGATGCGGGCGCGACCACCGCGAACGACTACCCGCGGGTCTACGACGTCTTCACGTCCTACGACAACGCGAACTGGACGAAGGTCGCGAGCGGCTACGGCGCGAATCGCGTCGTGCAGGCCGACTTCCAAGGGACCAAGAACGGTCGCTATCTTCGGATCACCTCGAACGGCACCTCGTCGCAGTGGTGGTCGGTGGCCGAGGTCGCGATCTCGAGCGGAACCTCCCTCGATCGCGGCGGATGGGTCGTCACCTCCTCGCTGGGCGCCTCCCCGTCGAACATGATCGACGGCACCACCTCGACGCGGTGGACCACCGGTGCGGCCCAGGCGCCGGGTCAGGCCGTCACCGTGGACATGGGCGCGCTCATCACGCTGAACAACGTCACGACCGACACCGCGAAGAACACCACCGACGAGGACGACTGGCCGCGCGGGTACACGCTCCAGCTCTCACGCGACGGGTCCTCCTGGAGCACTGTCGCAACCGGGGCGGGAACCAAGAAGGCGTCGACCATCGGGTTCACGGCTCAGGCAGCACGGTACTTCCGCCTCACCCAGACCGGCTCCGCAGGCAACTGGTGGTCGATTGGCGAGCTCACCGCCGGGCTCTACAACGACGACTACTCGCTGACGAACACGATGACCGCACGCTTCGGCGCGACGACGACCGCCTCGGTCGTCGGCACGCATCAGGACACATGGTTCACGGCGAACGACCTCGACGCGATCCAGGCCACGGGAATGAACTTCATCCGTGTGCCGATCGGGTGGAACGTGTTCCTCAATCTCGACGGCACCTGGAAGTCGAATCCGTGGTCGAAGATCGACTGGGTCGTGAACGAAGCCGCGGCGCGCGGAATCTATGTCCTCATCGACCTCCACACGGTGCCGGGCGGCGGCTGCCCGTGGGGCTCGTGCGGTCGCATCGGACCCAACCCCAACGGGTTCTGGGGCAGCGCGACCTATCAGAACTGGGTGGAGGACATCTGGAAGAAGATCGCGACGCGCTACAACGGCAACCCCGCGGTGGCCGGCTACGACCTCATCAACGAGCCGCTGATCGACTACAACGAAGACAGCGACGATGTGGCCCAGAAGAGCGACTACTACAACCGGCTGTACACCGCCGTACGTGCCATCGATGCGGATCACGCGATCTTCCTCGGCGCGTTCTTCGGCCTGGACAAGATCGCACCGCCGTCGACCTACGGGTGGACGAACGTCGTCTACGAATACCACCCGTACGACATGCCGAACTCGAAGGACTGGACGGCCCAGAACCAACTCGTCACGAACGAACTGGGCGGACTGGCTGCGAAGCTCTCGAATCCGGGGGTGCCGATCCTCTACGGCGAATACTCCCTGTACTACAACGACGACGTCTGGGCACGGTTCATGGCGGGACTCAACGCCTCGCAGGTGTCGTGGTCGAACTGGTCATATAAGGTCAAGGGCTCGGCCGAGGACGGCTTCGCCTACTGGGGCATGTACTACGACGACCGCAAGCCCGTGCCGGTCATCAACAGTGACGATGCGGCGACCTTCCAGTCGAAGCTGTCGCAGTTCGCAACCGCCAACTTCACGCAGAACGCGCGGTTCGTCGCCACCATCGCCAAGTACGCCGGCGGCTTGTCGACGTTCGCCCCGTCCGCGGTGAGCCACACCGGCTGGACCGCGACGGCGTCCACGACCGCGGCGGGCAGCTCGCCGAGTGCGGGCATCGATGGCGCCAACGGCACATCGTGGAAGAGCGGCCAGGCCATGGCGGGCGGGGAGTGGTACCGCATCGACATGGGCTCGACCCGCACGGTCGCGATGGTCACGGTGCAGACCGACAGCTCGTCGACGTGGGACTATCCGCGCGGATTCACCGTCGAGACCTCCCTCGACGGCTCCTCGTGGACGACAGCCGCCACGGGCATCGCCTACGGATGGAAGCGTCCGATCTCGATCGCACCGGTCAGCGCGCGGTACATCCGCATCACCCAGACGGGCGTGGCGCCGCAGTGGTGGTCTATCGACGAGGTGACGGTCTATTCGTCGTACTGACGACGATCGGCGCAGGGGGTCGCGACGTGGCGGCCCCCTGCGCTCGTTTCGCCGCTCCGCCTCTTGCCAGACAATCGGACATGCCTTAATCTAAGTCGTAGAGAAAGGACGAGGGAGTCTCTTCCCGTCCTCTCGCCGCCGAATCCCGATTCGACACCGCACCTCCTGCACCCCGAAAGGACCTCTCGATGAAGAGAATGCGCTGGCTCGCGCTGGGCACCGCCGCCCTGACGGCCGCCACCCTCGCCGGATGCTCGTCATCCGCACCCGCCGACGGCGGCACCGCCGCCAAGGAACTGACCGTCTGGGTCATGGGCGACAGCTCTGCCCACTTCGATGCGCTGGTCAAGCCGTTCGAAGACAAGACGGGAATCGACGTGAAGACCGTCGCCATCCCCTGGGACAGCGTCGACCAGAAGTTCACGACAGCGGTCGCTTCGGGCGACGGCCCCGACGTGCTGCAGATCGGACTCTCCAAGCTGCGCACGTATGCCGACAGCGGCGCACTGCTCACCCTCGACGACGCGGCACTGTCGGGTCACGAGAACCTCGCGGCATCCAACTTCGTCGACGGCGTCGCCGGAGATGCGACCGCCATCGGGGGCAAGGTCGTCTCCGTGCCGTGGGTGTCGGACACGCGCGTTCTCTTCTACCGCAGCGACATCCTCCAGGCAGCGGGTATCAGCACTCCGCCGGCGACCTGGGATCAGCTGCGCGCCGACGCGAAGACACTGGCCGGCCGCGGTGACGGCTCGTACGGTTACTACATCCCCCAATGGGACAGCGCACTGCCCGTGATCATGACGTGGGACCAGGGCGGCGACATCGTCGACAGCCAGGGCAAGATCGACTTCGATACGCCCGCGTTCGGTAAGGCGGTCGACCTGTACACCGGCCTCTACGCCGACAAGAGCGTGCCCACCAACAGCGACTTCGACCAGACGCAGGGCTTCATCACGGGAAGCACGCCGATGCTCGTCAGCGGTCCCTACCTTGCGGCCGCCATCTCGCAGTCGGCGCCGGAGCTGGCCGGGAAGTGGAACGTGACCACCGTGCCGTCCGGAGCGAAGGACACGTCGCTGCTCGCCGGGTCGAACCTCGGAGTCTGGGGCTCCACGAAGAACAAGGACGGCGCACTTCAGCTGCTCGATTACCTCTCGCAGCCCGACGTGCAGGTGAGCTGGTACCAGTCCGACGGGCAGCTGCCGACAGTGAAGAAGGCGCTCGCCGACAGCGCGCTGACCGGCGACCCCATGGTGTCGGTCTACACGAAGCAGCTCGCGTCCTCCCGCCTGCTGCCGCTCGTGCCGAACTGGGACGGTGAGACGGGCAAGGCGGTGCTCGACGCGCTCAACTCGATCGTGCTCACCGGCGCGAACCGCGACGACGCACTGAAGACGCTGTTCACGACCACCGCCGGGACCCCCGCGAACTGAGCTCCGGGGGTGCGCGGTGACCCGATCACCGCGCACCCCCGGCCACGAGGCCATGAAGAACCGCATCGTCCCCTATACGTTCATCGCCCCGGCGATGCTCCTGCTCATCGTCTTCGGCATCCTGCCCATCGCCGTGGCGCTCCTCGTGAGCTTCACCGACATGAATCTCGCGGGCCTGGGAAACTGGTCGCGGATCCAGTTCATCGGCGGCGACAACTACACGGCGCTGTTCGCCGACCCCGACTTCTGGCAGGCCCTCGGCAACACCGCTCTGTTCGCGGTCGTCGGGGTACCCAGCGTGATCGTCCTCTCCCTGGCGATCGCGCTCGCGCTCAACAGCTCGCAGGGCCGCTTCTTCCGCGCGCTGCGCTCGTTCTACTTCGTCCCGGCCATCACCGCGATCGTGGCCGTGGCCCTCGTATGGGGCTACCTCTACAACACACAGTTCGGCCTGTTCAACTACCTGCTCTCGCTCGTCGGGCTGCCGCCGGTTCCCTGGCTCTCCGACCCCACGGTCGTGAAGTTCTCCGTCGGGCTGGTCGCCGTATGGCGCGGCCTCGGGCTGAACGTCATCATCTTCCTCGCGGCCCTGCAAGGCGTGCCGAAGGAGTACCTGGAGGCGGCGGCGATCGACGGCGCATCGGGGGTGCGCCGCATCGTCTCGATCGTGCTCCCCCTGCTGCGCTTCGCCATCTTCTTCGTCACCATCACCACCGTCATCGCATGGCTGCAGTTCTTCGACGAACCCTTCGTGCTCACCAAGGGCGGACCGCTGGGTTCGTCGACGTCGATCGCGCTCTTTCTCTATCAGAAGGGCTTCTCGTCGAGTCAGTTCGGCTACGCCAGTGCGGGCTCGGTCGTCCTCGTCGCGATCATCGCGACGATCACCATCGTCCAGCTGCGCCTGAGGAGGTCCGATGTCGACCACTGAGCTCATCACCCGCGGCCGACGGGGCCTCGCGAAGACGTCGGACGCACGACGGGGCACCCGAGCCGGACGGCGCCGCGGCCGCACCGGCACCATCGTGATCGGCGCGCTGCTGACCGTCGGCGCACTCATCACCGCGTTCCCGTTCCTGTGGATGATCTTCGCCTCCGTCAAGCCGCGCAGCGAGTCCGTCGCGTTCCCCCCGCAGCTGCTGCCGCGCAATCCGACGCTCGAGTACTTCATCCAGCTCTTCACCGAGCTGGACTTCGGGCGCTACCTCCTGAACACACTGCTCATCGTCGTCATCTGCATGGTGGGCCTGCTGCTGATGGCGGCGGCCGGCTACGGCTTCGCCAAGTTCGCCTTCCCCGGCAGGGATGCCCTGTTCTTCCTGGTGCTGGTGACGATGATGATCCCCGGCCAGGTCACGATGATCCCGAGCTACCTCATCCTCAACGGGATGAAGCTCACGAACACGCTCATCGGCATCGCGCTGCCGATGCTGGTGTCGGGTTTCGCCGTGTTCCTGTTCCGGCAGTTCATGGCGACGATCCCGACGGAGATCCTCGAGGCCGCACGGATGGACGGCGCGGGAGAGTGGCGCATCTTCTTCCGGATCATCCTGCCCATGTCGGGACCGATCCTGGCCGTGCAGGTGGTGCTCACCTTCATCGCGGGATGGAACAGCTTCCTGTGGCCGCTGATCATCGCCAATGACCAGGGGCTCTACACCCTCTCGGTGGGAATCTCGCTGCTCAATCAGCAGATCTCCACCAACCCGTCGCTGCAGATGGCGGCGTCGACGCTGATGGTCGTGCCCATCCTCATCGTCTTCGTCGTCTTCCAGCGCTACGTCGTCCAAGGCTTCGCCCTGTCCGGTCTGAAGTGAGCATCCGTCCCGTGAGGAACACCATGACACCACCCCGTCGCCCCCGCGGTTTCGTCCGCGCCGTCGGCACAGAGCTCGTCGACGACGAGGGACCGCTGCTCCTTCGCGGCGTGGGACTCGGCAATTGGCTGCTCGCGGAAGGGTACATGTGGCTTTTCGGCGACGAGCTGGCCTCTCCGCGCCAGATCGAAGCGCGGATCGCCGAGCTGGTCGGCACCGCGCGGGCGGCCGAGTTCTGGCGCCGGTTCCGGGACGAGTTCGTCACCGAGAGGGACTTCGCGCTCATCGCGCAGCTGGGGTTCGATCACGTCCGCCTGCCTCTCAACGCGCGCGGCGTGATCGCCGATGACGGGAGCTTCCAAGAGGACGGCTTCGCACTGATCGCCCGGGCGGTCGAGTGGGCGGAGCGCCACGGGCTGCGGGTACTGATCGATCTGCACGGCGCTCCCGGCGGGCAGACCGGAACGAACATCGACGATTCGCCGCACGGCATCCCGGAACTGTTCATGGCGGAGCACTACCGCGCGCAGACGGTGGCGCTATGGCGCGAGATCGCCCGTCGCTTCCGCGACAGCGAGACCGTGCTCGGCTACGACCTCCTCAACGAACCGCTGCCGAACGAGTGGCAGCACCGCTACCAGGACGAGCTCGTCGATCTCTACCGCGAGCTGACCGCGGCGATCCGCGAGATCGACCCGAATCACCTGCTCATGTACGAAGGCAGCCACTGGGCGACCAACCCCGACCCGGTGCGGGTGCGCTTCGACGAGAACCAGGCCGTGCAGTTCCACCGCTACTGGTGCGCCCCCGACGAGACGAGCATCGCCGACTTCCTCCAGCTGCGGCGCGACGCGGGACTGCCGATCTACATGGGCGAAGGCGGCGAGAACACGCCCGGGTGGATCTACGCGGCGACGCGCCTGTACGAGCGCCACGGGATCGGATGGAACTTCTGGCCCTGGAAGAAGCTCGACACTCTCACCTCGCCGCTGTCCGCGCGCACCCCCGAAGGCTGGGAGCTGATCGCCGACCCGACGGCGCAGCTCGACCCCGACCACGCGTGGCGGATTCTGCGGGAGTTCCTGGCGGCCGTCGCCGTCGAGCGCTGCGACGTGCGCACGGCCGTTCTCGATGCACTGTTCGCGCGCCCCGCTCTGCAGCTGCCGGCGTGGGCCGGGGTGGGCGGCGAGGCGGAGACCTCGATCTCCGAGCAGGTGGCCGCCCCGCTGCCAGAGGGCCTCTGGCATCACACGGCAGGGGCGGCCTACGCTGCCGCCGAGTACGTTCCCGTGGAGATCACCCCCGGAGACCGCCTCGCGTTCGCGTTCTCGTCCCGCCCGGCATCCTGGCGGGTCGACGCCGACCGATCCCACGCCGTGACGGCGGACTGGCACGAGGGCAGCCTCCGACTCAGCGCCTCGGAGCGCGTGCGGGTGCGACGGCTCGAGGTGAGCATGTGACGGGCTATCGTCGAACCATGAGTGCACAGGCGCGGGGCGCCGCC
>NZ_JAUF01000046.1:0-1462 GCF_000585455.1 Microbacterium sp. MRS-1 | reverse complement strand
GGCTCTTCGGACATCCGGTGGGGGTCATGGGGTGAGGCCGCCGGCGGCGAGGAGCATGCGGAGCCGGTAGTTGTGCCGGTTGCGGTAGCCGCGGGCGAGGCGGCGATGCAGCTCGATGATCCCGTTGACGGCCTCGGTGCCGCCGTTGGATGAGCGCCCGGTCGTGAAGTAGGCCAGGAACGCTTCCCGCCAGCGGCGGAGGGTGCGGCCGAGGCGGGCGATCTCGGGGATCGGGCAGGTGTGGAACGTGTCGACGACCTTCTCCGCGATCCGCCGCCCCGCGGCGAGATCCTTCTGGTGGTAGGCGGAGCGCAGTTCCTGAGCGCACTGCCACGCGATGAACACCTCGTCGTGTGCGGGATCAGCCTCAATCGCGGTTACCAGCCGGGCGCGCTGCTTGTCGGTGAGGTTCTCGGCCCCGGCGCGGAGGATGGTCTGGATCCCGTAGAGCGGGTCGCCCTTGCGGCCGCGGTGCCCGAGGGTGCCTTGCTGGACGCGGCGGCGAACCTCGTCGACCGCGGCAGTGCCGAGCTTGACGACGTGGAACGCATCGAGCACGGCGGTGGCGTCTTGCAGCTTGTCATCGATCGCGGTCTTGTAACCGGCGAACGGATCCAACGCCGCCACCTTCACGCTGCGCCGGAACGCGTCGCCGCGCTCACCGAGCCAGGACGCATACGCCTTCCCGGACCGGCCCGGGACGAGGTCGAGCAGCCGGGCCCGCGTCTTTCCGTGGTTGTCGCGGGTGAGGTCGACCATCCCGGTCAGCTCCTTCGGGCCGCGTCTGCGGGGGTCGACATGGTGCCAGATGTGTTCGTCGACGCCGAGCGTAGTCACGTTCTCGAACCGGGTCTCATCGGCGGCCAGCTTGACGAGCTCGGGTTCGATCGCCCGCCACACGGTCTTCCACGAGGTCCCGAGCTGCCGGGCCAGGCCCGCGATCGTGGCGTGCTCGCGGCGCAGCTGCCCGATCGCCCAGCCGATAGCGCGCGTCGTGATCGACCCGCGGCCGGCGACCAGAGCCGGCAACTGCTCGGTGAACGTCTTCCGCACACAGTCCTCGTCGTCGCACCGCCAGATCCGCTGCCGCCACATGATCCGCACCCGGCTCACGCCCGGCACATCATGCAACACCCGGCGGCGACGCCCGCGGCCCGTCGCGACGACCCCGCACGATGGGCACCCGGCCGGCGCCGCGGGGCTCGAGACCGTGACGATCAGCAGCCCATCGCGGCGGTCGACGTGCTCGACATGGACGCCATCGAGGCCCAGCAGCAGATCGCAGCGGAGGCAGGAACAGCAAGCAGAGCGCGCGGAAGCGCACCCCGAAGTAGGGTGAAGCACGTCGAGGTCCTCGTGGTCGATCAGAGAGTTAGCGCTTCTGATCCTCGGGGACCTCGACCCCTACCCGCCGACCATCACCCGGCGAGCCTCACCCCCACCGAATGTCCGAAGAGCCGGA
>NZ_JAUF01000045.1:0-41359 GCF_000585455.1 Microbacterium sp. MRS-1 | reverse complement strand
GGCCGACCCCACCACCCCCACCTTTGAAACAGAAGAAATCCTGCCAACTACTTGACGCGGGACACCGCCGTCACCGTCGGCATCGCTATGCCTGCGTTGGCGTGGTGGTCCTGGATGATGCGCGCTTCCCGGTCGAGCTAGGGCGTGTTGCTAAAGGCCTCGATTGGATCGATAGCTTGGCTGTATGCCTCGTGATTCGGTGACGGTGGCGGCGGACGTTGATGCGTCCGCCGAGGTTGTCTGGCGATTCCTGACGGCTGGACGAGGTGCATGGTGGCCTGAGATGCGCTTCGAGGCGGCCGTTGGCTCGCCGCTCGTCGAGACCTGGGTCGAGGAAGGCCGTCAGGTATGCGCGACGGGGAGCGTCACGCGTTGTGACGAGCCGCATGTGCTCGGATTCAGTTGGACCGAACAGGGCTGGGAGCACCCTCTCGACGTCGTGATCGAGCTGGTAGCGCACGGGCAGGCAACCTCGGTCACCCTCACCGAGTCAGGATTCTGCCGTGCTCGAACTCCGCACTCGTTGCCTGCGGAACACGCAGAGGGGTGGCGATACCACTTGGCGCGATTGAAGCGGATGAGCGAGGGTGAAGCAGTCGACTTCGATGCCTAGAGAACGCCGGTGGTGAGCCGGTGGAGTGTCGCGGCGAGGCAGAGGCCGGCGTGGTAGTCGCGGGCGGTCTTGTCTGAGCGCATCGCGATCCCGCGCCACTGCGGGAGCTTGTTGAAGCACCGCTCAACGACGTTGCTGCCGCGGCAGAGAGCTGTCGCCGGACAGGCGTCGGGCTGTGGATATCTCTCACCGGCGGTGCGTCGACGATGCCACGATGCCGGGGTGAGCCCCTCCACGTACACGCCCGACGCGCCGCTCGTGTCGGCGGGGGCGTCGGCGAGTGTTGTGCAGGCGATCGCGGAACGTGTGCGCGACCGGCTTCGTGAGGAACAGGCCGATCCGCTCCGCCACCCCGATTGCGCCCACCAGGCGGCCGTAGCGGAGGTTCGCCGTCACAACGACTATGCCCTCGCCCGTGGGCTCGAGTTCGTCGACGACGAGGGCGCCGCCGTCCGCGACGTGCTTGCGCGGGTGACGGGCTACGGACCGTTGCAACCGCTGTTGGACGACCCGGAGGTCGAGGAGATCTGGATCAACGGTCCCGGTGCGGTCTTCGCGGCGCGCGCGGGGCGCAGCGAGCGCGTCCCGATGCGCCTCAGCGACGAGGCGGTGCGCGATCTCGTCGAGAAGATGCTGCACGCCACCGGACGACGGGTAGATCTCAGCCAGCCGTTCGTCGACGCGTCACTTCCGGACGGAAGCCGACTTCACGTCGTCATCCCCGACATCACGCGCTCGCACCTCGCCGTCAACATCCGCAAGTTCCTTCCCGCGCGGCGGAGTCTGGACGACCTCGTCGGCGCAGGATCGCTGCCCGCGCACGTCGCTGACATGCTGCGCGACGCCATGGTGGAGGGGCGAAACGTCCTGGTGTCCGGAGCCACACATGCGGGCAAGACGACGATGCTGGCGGCGCTTGTCGGCGGGTGTCGCCCCGAGCAGCGAATCATCACGGTCGAGGAGACCTTCGAACTGGCGGTCACGGCTCCCGACATCGTCGCCCTGCAGGGGCGCCAGCCGAGTCTGGAGGGGACGGGCGCGGTGAGCCTGCGTCGCCTCGTGAAGGAGGCACTGCGCATGCGCCCCGATCGCCTGATCGTCGGGGAGGTCCGTGACGCGGAGGCACTCGATCTCCTTCTCGCTTTGCATACCGGCGTGCCGGGCGCGGCGACGATCCACGCGAACAGCGCCGACGATGCCCTGTCGCGCCTGGCCACCCTGCCGTTGCTTGCGGGCCGCAACATCGACGCCGCGTTCGTCCAACCTGCTATCGCGACCGGCGTCCACCTTGTCGTGCACTGTCGGCGCGGCACCGGCGGTGAGCGATTCGTCGAGGAGGTCATCGAGACGACCGGTCGCATTCACGACGATGCCATCGACACCCGCGTCGTCTTTCGACGGGGCGGCTCATGACGGTCGTCTGGGGCGCGGTGCTCGCTGCCGGCATCCTCCTCGTCTTGTCGCCCTGGCTGTGGCCGGCGAACGAGCGCCGCGAGGCACCGCAGCGGGACGGTCGTGTATCGCGCATGCTCGATGAGGCGGGCTTCGCCCACGCCTCCACGATGCGCCCGGTGCTCATCGCGGCTGTCCTGTCTGCGTTGTTCTGCGCCATCAGTTGGTTGGCGACCGGACTCGGCGCCGTCGCGCTGGTCGCGGCGGCGGCTGGAGCGGCAGCGCCCTTCACTTGGCTCCGCGGGCGTGCGCGGCGGCTTCGGCGGTCACGCCGCGCGCTGTGGTCGGACGTGTGCGACCTCCTGATCTCGTCCGCCCGGGCCGGCATGTCGCTGCCGGATGCCGTGGCCGCTCTCGCCACGAGCGGACCCCCTCCGCTGCGACCCGCGTTCGACCGGTTCCGCGTCGACATGGCCGCATCGGGACACTTCGACTCCAGCGCACTCCGCCTCAAGGCCGCTCTCGCCGATCCGGTGGCCGACCGGATCATCGAGACACTCCGCATGGCACGCCAGGTCGGAGGGACCGAGCTGACCGCCGTGCTTCGTGCGCTCTCGGCATCCGTGCGGGCCGACGCCACCCTCCGCGCCGAAGTCGAGGCGCGACAGTCATGGGTGCGTGGAGCAGCGGTCGTCGGTGTGGTCGCACCCTGGATCGTTCTGGGTCTGCTGGCGCTTCGCCCCGAAGGTGCCAGCGCGTATGCGAGTCCCGCCGGCGTCGTGGTCGTGATCATCGGTGCCGTTGTCTCGGTAGGCGCCTACCGCCTCACCATTCGCATCGGTCGCCTGCCGGAGCCGCGGCGGTGGTTCGCATGAGCATCGTCAGCCTCGCCGCATCCGCCGTCGTCCTCGGTGTCGCGCTGGGAGCGGGGCTTGTGCTGGCCATCGGCCGGCTTCCGCGGTGGGCGGCGCCCTCGCTGTCGCGTCGCGTCGCGCCCTACCTGCGCGACATCGCCGATCCGCGCGGCATCACTCCGCTCGCGGCGCCGGCGGTCGCCTCCTCGTGGCGGCTCGTGCGAGACCGGGTCGCCGCATCCTGGGTCGGACTCGGCGGTGGAGGGAGCGTCGCGCGTCGCCTCCGCCAGGCCGGGTGGCGTCAGGACGTCGTGGCCTTCCGCGCCCTGCAGCTCGGGTGGGCCGTAGGGGGCCTCGGCGCGGGCGGCCTTCTCATCGTCGCCTTGACTCTCCTCGGACGCGCAGCGCCGACCCTCGCTCTTCTGCCACCACTGTTCGCCGCGGCCGGAGTTCTCGGCTGCGACTACCGACTGACGAGAGCGGCGCGCCAGCGGATCACGCGCGTCGAGGAGGAACTTCCGACCGTGCTGGAGTTCCTCTCGCTGTGCCTGGCTGCCGGTGAAGGGTTGCGCGATGCGCTACGTCGCGTGGGCGAGGTCGGCTCCGGCGTGCTGACCGGTGAGCTCCGCGCGGCAGTCCTGGCGAGCGGCACCGGATCGAGCCTGCCGGACGCGCTGCTTTCGGTGTCGAAGAGCCTCGACGTGCCGGCACTCGCGCGAGCAATCGAGCACCTCGTGGCGGCGATGGACCGTGGAGCGCCTCTCGCGCATGTTCTGCAGGAGCAGGCCGTCGACGCGCGAGAGGACGCCAAGCGGGGGCTGCTGGAGCTGGCCGGGCGCAAGGAGATCTTGATGCTTCTGCCGCTCGTGTTCTTGATTCTGCCCCTGTCGGTTCTCTTCGCGATCTTCCCCGGCATCGTCATGCTGCGCCTCGGTGTCGGCTGACAGGCTGAGCCGTGCCGGTCGTCGTCGCGTAGCGCGATACCTCGCGCCTCGTTCCCACTGCTGTGGATAACTCCCGCGTGCGAAATCTGATCCGATCAGACTCGACGCATGGACAGTTCACACCGATCCGCACTGCGCGAGTTCGTCGACGATGAGACGGGTGACGTTCCGGGTTGGGTGCTCGTCACATTGATGACGGCCGGACTCGTCGTCGCGATCTGGACTCTCGCCGGCCCCGCGTTGGCTGCGCTGTTCGAGCAGGCGCTGAGCCGCGTCTCGGGACTCTGACTCCGGGAATCGGCGTGGAGAGCCTCCGCCACGATCAGCGCGGCTCGAGCACCGTCGAGTTCGTGCTCGTCGGAACGCTTCTCACTCTCTTGGCCCTCGGCGTGCTGCAGCTGGCGCTCGCCGTGTACATCCGCAACGTCGTCCACGATGCGGCGGTGGAGGGCGCCTACTTCGGCGCTCTCGCCGACACGGATGCCGAAGCCGGCGCCGCACGCACTGCACAGCTGATCGCGACGGCCGTGGGTGACGGCATCGGCGCTCGGGTGAGCGCAGCCGACACCGACACGGCGCGCGGATCGGAGGTGGAGGTCCGCGTCGTGGCGACGCTCCCACTGGTGGGACTGCTCGGAGTGCCCTCCGGGATGGAGGTGAGCGCCCGTGCCCCGCGTGAGACTTTCGACTGACCCACCGCGGGCGATTCGGGGCGCGACGCTCGGAGACGACAGCGGCTCGGCATCCCTGGAGTTCATCACCGTCGGGCTCATCCTGCTCGTGCCCATCGTCTACCTCATCGTCGCGCTCGGCAGCATCCAATCCCAGGCGCTGGGAGCCGAAACAGCTGCACGGCAGCTCGCCCGCACGATCGCCTCGTCATCCGACCGAGCGACAGCCGACGCCCGCACTCAGCGGGTCGTCGATGCCATCGTCGCCGAATACGGCATCGACCGCTCGACTCTCGACGTTCAGGTGCAGTGCGCGACGCCCGGGCCGTGCCCCGCGGCCGGAGCGATGCTCTCGGTCACGGTGACGGCAGAGGTGCCGTTGCCGCTGGTCCCGCCGGTGCTGGGTCTCGACCAGGCGACGCGCGTGCCGGTCACCGCGACCGGGGTGCAGAAGGTCTCCCGCTATTGGGTCGAGCCGTGAGGGCCCTCGCGTCGCGCCTTCGAGACGATGAAGACGGCAGCGTGCTGATCCTGGCGCTCGGTTACTTCGTCATCGCGGTCGTGCTGGTGCTCGTGTGCGTCGACGCGACGAGTCTCTACCTCACGCAGAAGCGCCTGGATGCCGCAGCGGACGCGGCGGCACTCGCCGGCGCGGACGGCTTCACCCTCACCGTCGACGCGACCGGTCCCACCGCACGGTTGACGGACGCCGGCGTCTACGCTCAGGCCGAGGAGCTGCTCGCGGCCACCCAGACGGCCGAGCTGGTTGCGGCATCCACACCCGATGGTGTCTCGGCGCGCGTCACCGTCGCGACGACCTGGCACCCTCCCGTGCTGACGCTGTTCGTCCCGGACGGCTGGCCGCTACAGGCCACCGCGACCAGCCGCACGGCTCTCAGGTAGCCGACTCGCCCTCCGCGGTTTCCCGGCGGCGCGGCCACGCGGCCCATCCCGACGGCAGCTGATCGAGCACGCGCTCCGCCGCCGCGAGATGGCCCGGCTCGATGGTGGTCGCGCTCGAGGATCCTCCGGACGAGCCGTTCGGGTATCGCACCTGGTACCACGCCGCCGGCTCTCCGTCACGCCGCTCGACGCTCTCGCTGCAATTGCCGCTGACGACGGCGAAGACGTGCTCCTCCAGCTCGTCGGCCTCGCGCTGCCACGTGGTGTCGCAGGCGTCGCATCCGCACAGCGGGTAGGGGAAGTCCTGCAGCAGGCCGGCGTGCACCATCACCCCCGGGAAAGCCGTGAGCACGAATGTCAGCGGAGCGCACTCCGGATCGCGGGGGCGCACCCGCACCGCGCGCGGCACATCCCAGCTCGGTGCTGCGAGAAGGTCGGCGACGACATGCGCACCTTCGTCGACTTCGACGTCGTACGTGAGCCGCAGATGGTCGATGAGTGCCGCGGCGACCGCGTGCAGCGGAGCGTACCGTTCCGGATGCACGGTGACCGAATACGCCTCGGTCGGCGGCGAGTCGGACCACCGGTGCCCGTAGTCGATGACCTGCCCGTCGGCGTCGACGAACACCTGCGGTGCGATCGACGGGCGGGTGTAGGGGCTCATCCCGTCATCCTGCCGCAGCCGTGATCGGCGCGCACTCATCGCGTGCGCGGCACGAACCTCGGCACCCAGCGGATGAACCCGGCCGCCCCCGCGAGGCCGATCACGCCGATGACGCCGGTGGCGACCGAGAGGGAGACCACCGCGGCGACGGCAGAGACGAGCAGGGGAGCGATCGCGCCCCCGGCATCCGTCAGCGTCCGCCACGACCCGAGGAAGGCCGCCGGGTCGTCCTGCGGTGCGACATCGGCGCCGAGCGTGAGCAAGATGCCGCTGGAAAGACCATTGCCCACGCCCAGAACCGCCGCGAACAGGGCGAACCACATCGCCGCCTGCGAGAGGTCGTGCGTGAACGCGAGCGCGAGGAAACCCGACCCCATCAGCACCATCGCGGGAAGCGCGGCCCAGAGGCGGCCGAAGCGGTCCATCACCTGGCCGCTCGCGTAGAAGAGGGCGAAGTCGATCGCGCCGGAGATGCCGACGACGAGCGCGATCGTCTGCGCGTCGAGCCCGATCGACACGCCCCACAGCGGCAGCACAACCTGACGCGCCGATCGCACCGCCGAGAGGGATGCCGCCGCGAGCCCCAACCGCGACAGCACGCCGCGGAAGCGCCACATCGTGCGGAAGACGCCCACGCGTTCGGGCACGGGGATCGACCCGGTGACAGGTTCACCGGTGTCTTCAGCGAGCCTCGAGTCGCCGGACGAGCGCGTGACGCGGGGGACCGGTACGGCATCCTCCGGGTCGGCGCCGAACACGAGCAGTGCGATCGTGGCGAGCAGGCACGCGCCGAAGAACCAGACCGTCGAGTGCTCATCGCCGAAGATCGCAATGAGGGCGGCGGCGAGGAAGGGCCCGACGAACATGCCGAGGCGGAACGTGCCGCCCAGCAGCGACAGCGCCCGCGCCCGGTAGGCGACCGGCACGCGCGTCGTCATGAACGAATGCCGTGCCAGACCGAACGCGGCCGCGCAGAATCCGATGAGGAACACCGCGGCCGCCAGCACCGGCAGGCTCGGTGCGAACAGCATCCCGGCGACGCCGCCGAGTGCGAGCACCCCGCCGACGATCATCGTCATCCGCTCGCCGATGCGGCTCACGGCCCAGCCCGCCGGGATGTTGCCGCAGAGCTGCCCGACGACGAGGGCCGAGGCCACGAGTGCTGCGGTCGGAACGTCGGCGCCCAGCTGCGCCGCGATCACCGGGAAGAGCGGAACGACGGCCCCCTCGCCGAGGGCGAAGAGCACGGTCGGACCGTAGATCATGGGGGCCAGGCGCCAGAGCATCGGTCCCACGCCCGGCGCGGACGCGGGATCTGGCATGCGGGAGCTCACCCGATCCACGTTAGTCTGGAGTGTCATGCTTGATTTCGATCCTTCCGCCGACATCCAGGCCCTGCGTTCCACCTTCTCCGACATCCAGGCGGTGGTCGACGTCGAGGGACTGCGTGCGGAGATCGCGCGCCTGTCCGACGAAGCCGGTGCCCCCGACCTCTGGGACGACGTCGAGAAGGCGCAGAAGGTCACGAGCGCACTCAGCCATCGTCAGGCCGACCTCAAGCGCGTCACCGACGTCGAGCAGCGCCTCGACGACCTCGATGTGCTCGTCGAGCTGGCGCACGAGATGGACGACGAAGACACCGCGGCCGAGGCGCGCCGCGAGATCGCCGCGCTGCAGGACGTCATCGGCCAGCTCGAGGTGCAGACGCTGCTGGACGGCGAGTACGACGACCGCCCCGCGGTCGTCACGATCCGTTCCGGCGCCGGCGGCGACGACGCCACCGACTTCGCCGAGATGCTCCTGCGCATGTACCTGCGTTGGGCGGAACGGCACAAGTATTCCGTCAAGGTCATGGACACCTCCTACGCGGAGGGAGCGGGCATCAAGTCCGCCACGTTCGAGGTGGACGCGCCCTACGCGTACGGCACCCTGTCGGTCGAGGCCGGCACGCATCGACTGGCGCGCATCAGCCCGTTCGGCGGCGCGGACAAGCGCCAGACGTCGTTCGCCGCGGTCGAGGTCATCCCCGCGCTCGAAGAGGCCGTCGAGGTCGAGGTGCCCGAAAGCGACATCCGCGTCGACGTGTTCCGCTCGTCGGGCCCGGGCGGTCAGTCGGTCAACACGACCGACTCCGCGGTGCGCATCACCCACCTGCCGACAGGCCTCGTCGTCTCGATGCAGAACGAGAAGAGCCAGATCCAGAACCGCGCTGCGGCCATGCGCGTGCTCCAGACGCGTCTGCTGCTGCTCAAGCGCGAAGAGGAGGCCGCGAAGAAGAAGGAGCTCGCCGGTACCATCACGGCCAGCTGGGGCGACCAGATGCGTTCCTACTTCCTCTACGGCCAGCAGCTCGTCAAGGATCTCCGCACCGGCTACGAGGTCGGCAACCCCGCCGTCGTCTTCGACGGCGACCTCGACGGCCTCATCGCCGCCGGCATCCGCTGGCGCAAGCGCAAGGACGACGACGACTGATCAGTCGCGGCCCAGCCATGTCGTGACCGCGTCGCGGAACGCGGCGGGCTGCTCCACCCAGGGGTAGTGGCCGCACGCGGCGAGCCAGACGAGTTCGGCCCCGATCGCTGCGGCATAGTCGGCCACGGGCTGCACCCCGGTGAGCAGGTCGGCGTCGCCGGCGATGACCGTCATCGTTGGAAGAGGCGCCGAGCGGATGCGCTCGGCCGCCTCGGCTGGAATGTCGTGGAACCACGCGGATGCCGCCGCGAGAGACACCCGCCCGACACGGGCATGGTCGCGCTCACGCTCCGTCCATTTCGCGTAGTTGGCCGGCGCCTGTCGCTGGAACTGCTCGTCGACGTCGGCGTCGGTGGTCGCGGTGTCCTCGCCCAGCGCGACGAGCGCGGAAACCACCTCGGGCTCGGTGCGGGCGGCGCCGATGGCCGCGGCGTCGGATGGCGATCCGCACAGCCAGGTCGCCGGCGGTGTGATCAGCGCCAGGGGCGCGACGCGGCCCGGGTGGCGCGTCGCGGTCGCCAGCGCGAGCCGCGTGCCGGCCGAATGAGCGAGCACGGAGACCGAGGGAACGTGAAGCGCGTCGAGCGGAGCGACGACGTCGTCGGCATCCGTCCACCATCCGCGTGACAGGCCGCCGGTTCGGCTCGTGCCGCGTGGGTGCAGCACGATGACGTGCGCGCTCTCGCCGATGCCGACGATCGAGCATGCGCACCCGGCCACGCTGTCGGGAGTGCAGTCGACACGCGGCGAGTGTCGCACCCGGCATCCGCAGGGGGGCGACGTAGGCTCATCGAGTCATGATCCGGTTCGAGCACGTCACCAAGAAATACCGAGGGACCAGCAAGCCGGCGCTGAGCGACGTCGACTTCGAGGTGCAGCGCGGGGAGTTCGTCTTCCTCGTGGGCGCGTCCGGCTCGGGAAAGTCCTCCTGTCTGCGCCTGATCCTGCGGGAGGACGGCCCGAGCGAGGGCCGCGTCGTCGTGCTCGGTCGCGACCTCAAGAGCCTCTCGACACGCAAGGTTCCGTACTTCCGTCGGCACATCGGGTCGGTCTTCCAGGACTTCCGTCTGCTGCCCAACAAGACGGTGTTCCAGAACGTCGCCTTCACGCTGCAGGTCATCGGCGCATCCCGCGCGTTCATCCAGCAGGCCGTGCCCGAAGCGCTCGCTCTCGTCGGCTTGGACGGAAAGCAGAAGCGCCTGCCGCACGAGCTGTCGGGTGGCGAGCAGCAGCGCGTCGCGATCGCGCGGGCGATCGTCAACCGGCCGCAGATCCTGCTCGCCGACGAGCCCACCGGAAACCTCGACCCGGCGACCTCCATCGACATCATGCAGCTGCTCGCCCGCATCAACGCCGGTGGCACGACGGTGGTCATGGCCACCCACGAGGCCGGCTTCGTCGATCAGATGAAGCGCCGCGTCATCGAGCTGCGCGGCGGTGTGATGGTGCGCGACGACCGCCACGGCGGCTACGGCGACACGTCATCGCTGCCCTCGCTGCAACCGCAGACGGAACGCGGCGCGGCAGCAACGGCCGCCCTGACCGCGGTGCTCGAACTGCAGCGCGAGATCGCGGAAGCTCCCGTCGAGCCCGTCCCCGCGCCTCCGACGGCGCCGGATGCCGCGGCGACCCCGCCCCTCACACGCCCGGCCGCTCCCGCGCCTGCAGCCACGACGCCTGCCGACCGGGCGGCGGACGCGTCGCCGCGACCGGCCATGCAGCGTCCCGCGCCTCTTCCGGCGAGCGGGGAGCCGGTGCCGCTCACGCGTCCGATCACCATCGCCGCCCCCGAGGTCGACCTCGGCGAGCTGGGCGTGGGTGACATCGACCTCGGCAAACTCGGGGTCGCCGACCGCCGCGGCCGCGAAGCCGACGAGAACGACGAAGTGGGACCGACCTCATGAGGATGCAGCTGATTCTCGGCGAGGCGCTCACGGGACTGCGCCGCAACGCGTCGATGGTGATCTCCGTCGTGCTCGTGACGTTCGTGTCGCTGACGTTCGTCGGTGCCGCGATGCTGATGCAGATGCAGATCGGCAAGATGCGCGACTACTGGTCCGAGCGTGCGCAGGTCTCGGTGATCATGTGCCGCGAGGATTCCACGGCCACGACGTGTGCCGACGGCGCCGCGACGCAGGAGCAGATCGATCAGGTCTCGCAACGACTGTCGAGCTCCGCGCTGAGCGGGGTTGTGCGCGACGTGCGGTTCGAGTCCTCCGACGAGGCCTACCAGAACCTGCTGAAGCTCTACGGCGACGAGTACAAGGACTATGTGACCCCTGCGCAGCTGGGCAACACCTACTTCGTCGGCCTGATCGACCCCGAGAAGGCGGACGTCATCACCGAGGCGTTCAACGGGATGGCCGGGGTGGAAGAGGTGAAGAACCAGCTGCAGTATCTCGAGCCTCTGTTCTCCGCCCTGACGATAGCGACGTACATCGCCGTGGGCATCGCCGTGCTCATGCTCATCGCGGCTGTCCTGCTCATCGCGACCACCATCCGGCTGTCGGCCTACGCGCGAAGACGGGAGGTCGGCATCATGCGACTTGTCGGTGCCTCCAACCGGTTCATCCAGACGCCGTTCATCCTGGAGGGCGTTTTCGCCGCGTTCATCGGCTCGCTCATGGCGGGCGCCGCGATCGTCGTGGGCGTGCACTTCGGTGTCGGCCAGTACCTCAAGGGTCGCGTGAGCTTCATCACCGACTGGATCGACATGGGGGATGCCGCGATCGTCATCCCCGTCATCGTGGTCATCGGCCTGGTGCTCGCCGCGCTGTCGGCGAGCTTCGCGATCCGCCGGTGGCTGCGGGCGTGAGATAGACTGACGGGCTGCCGTGTCCGCGGCATCCCGTCGTCCATCGGCGGAACAACGCCATCCACCACAGAGGATCAACCATGCCCAGGGAACGCGGGGAGAAGGTCGTCGCGACCAACCGTCGCGCGCACCACGACTACACCATCGAGAAGACGTACGAAGCGGGCCTCGTGCTCACGGGTACCGAGGTGAAGTCGCTGCGTCAGGGCCGGGCCAACCTGTCGGACGGATACGCCTACATCGACGGGGGCCAGGCCTACCTCGATGCCGTGCACATCCCGGAGTACTCGCAGGGGCACTGGACCAATCACGCCTCCAAGCGCACCCGCAAACTGCTGCTGCACAAGGAGGAGATCGTCAAGCTGTCGCACGCCGTCAGCGCCGGCGGGTACACGTTGGTTCCGTTGAAGCTCTACTTCTCCGACGGGCGTGCGAAGGTCGAGATCGCGATCGCCAAGGGCAAGCGCGAGTACGAGAAGCGGCAGACGATCCGCGAGCGCGAAGACAAGCGCGAGGCCGAGCGGGCGATGCGCAGCCGCAACCTCCGCGGCGAGTAGTCCCCACGAACTCCGCAGAATGTCACGAACTCCGCAGCCGGAGGCGCGTCTGGATGCGGAGTACGTGTGATTCTGCGGAGTCGGTGCGACGCCGTGCGGCGCGCGTCGCACGAAATGCCGCGACCTAGCGTGCGATGAAGCGGGCCTCGACGCCCGCCGATACGACGATGTCGTCGGGGCGGAACTCGACGGCGGCGGCGCGATCGAACTCCGCCGCGGCCTTCGCCATCATCCGCGGCGCGGGGGTGGGGGAGGATGCGGCGCCCAGCAGCCCCAGATCAGCGATCTCGACCGGTACGACCTCGCTTCGTCCGATCGCCGCGGCATAGGCGGAGGCGCGCTCCACGGCTGCGGCGACGGCATCCGTCGCGACCTCCCGCTCGACGCGAGCGCGGGTCTCGGGCGTGAGCTGCCAGTCGACCGCGCCCACCTGCAGCCCGTCGACCGCTGCGATGTCGTTGAGCCAGTCGGAGAGGGAGCCCGGGTCTGCGAAGGTCGCGGTGATCTCCACGGATGCGTGGTGCACGAGGTCGAGCTGCCGGCCCTCGCTGTTCCAGGGTCGGTCGGCCCATACCGACATGCGCTGGCTCGACCAGTCGGCGATCGTGCCCGCCGATGCGAGTGTGGCCAGGTGGATGCGAATCGGCTCGGTGAGGCCGGCCACCCGCGCGACGACGTCCGCGCGCTCGGGCCCGTCGGCGGATGCCGTGACGTGCGCGACCGCGCGCTCGGGCAGCACACGGGTGTGGCTTTCTCCTCGGACGGTGATCGTGACCTCGCTCATGGGGTAAACTGTAATGCTCGGGTGCCGACGGCATCCGCTGATAACTCCACAAAGTGACAGTGGCTCATTCGCCGCACGGCACGTCGCCGTGACGCACAAGGGGCTGATCGGTTTCGACAGCGTCTGTGAATCTGCGAGAAGCGGGCCGAGGATGCAGGGTTATCTCGTTAACGATCTCTGCAAAACTACAAGTGCCGAATCCAAGCGCACTGACTTCGCCCTCGCTGCCTAAGCGAGCCCGATAGTCCGTCAGACCGTGTGTGACCCCGCCACGGACCCTGGCGTCATCTAGGGGTCTTGCTGTGTGACGGCGCCTGGACGTCACACGGGACTCTTCCCAGGCTGGGCTCGTCGACTTAGGTGTCTGTGACAAAGGTCGGAGCCGAGCAGAACGTCTTCACAGACTGCGCCCGGAGAAGACGCAGTATCTCAGCGTTGGACGGGGGTTCGATTCCCCCCAGCTCCACCATAGGAGGCTTACTCGAAACAGCACCTGCTGCAGAGCCGGTGAAGAGTGAGCTCCAGGCCGTTGTCGCGACTGTTGAGTTGTCAGCAAAGAGACCGCCCTTCGGGGCGGTCTCTTTGTGTTTGGCGGGGATGGTCTGGCCCTGGCTGCGGGCGAAGGCAGCGGCGAAGTGCTGCCGGATGGCGTCCTCGTTCAGGCCGAGGGTAGCGGCCTGGTAGGCAGCTTCGGTGGCGAACAGCGCGTCATGCGGAGAGGTGAGGCGGCTGCCGACGACGTCTTCGTCGGTGATGTAGATCGCGCCGAACACGGCCTGGTTGAGGCGGCGGCGGACTTCGTCGGTGGTGTTCTTGTACAGCTCGTGCGGGTTCTCCAGCAGGCTGAGCTGGGAGTCGAGGAACTTCGCCCCGGAGGTCAGGTCGACCGCGACGGCGTCGCGTTGCGTGGTGAGCCGTTCGCGTTCCTGCCCGATCTTCCGCAGTCGCACCTTGATCTTCCCGGGGGCGACGGTGCCGTCGGCGGCGAGGTCGAGCAGGTTCTCTTCCTGCACGTCGAGGGCGTCGAGTTGGCCGTCGAGTTGCTTCTTGAGGAGTCGCTGGGCTTCGTCCTGGCTTCCGAGGGTGTCGGCCATGAGCGCGCGGAAGGCGCGGAGGAACTCGGGCGTGTAGCGCTTGGTCTTGTAGTGGCGTTCGACGGCGTCCTCTACGCGGTAGAGGTTGTGGTGCGGGCTGGTGCAGGTGCCGTCCTTGGTGCCGGGGCAGAAGTAGTAGAAGTACTCCTGCCCGTTCTTGCCGACCGTGCGCTGGACGAGCAAGCGCCGGTCGATGTCGCGTTCCTGCTTGCACTGCCCGCAGAACACGGTGCCTTTGAGGTAGTGATGGTGCTCACGGCGGCGTTCGCCGGATTTCCCGCGGATGCGGCTGACCTCTTGCGCCTTGTCGAAGAGCTCCTGGCTGATGTGCGGGTGGTGCTTGCCGGGGATCTGCTCGCCGTCGTACGTGACCACGCCGGTGTAGTACGGGTCGCGGAGCATCTGATGCACCTTGTTCACGGACACCGGCCCGGCCGGGCGCTTCGCCGTGGCCCGGGTGGTGAGGCCGCGGTCTGTGAGCTCGTCGACGATGTCGTTCAGCGTGTACTCGCCGGTGGCGTAGAGCTCGAAGGCGAGCTTCACGAACGGGGCGCGTTCGGTGTCGATTTCGATGGTGCGGATGTCGCGGCCTTCGGAGATGTCGCGGACGTTGAGGTAG
This sequence comes from Microbacterium sp. MRS-1, assembly GCF_000585455.1. Classification (NCBI taxonomy): domain Bacteria; kingdom Bacillati; phylum Actinomycetota; class Actinomycetes; order Micrococcales; family Microbacteriaceae; genus Microbacterium; species Microbacterium sp. MRS-1. The sequence continues at coordinate 26,977 of NZ_JAUF01000045.1, read as the reverse complement.
CCGAGGCGGGCGCGGCCGAGGGTCTGGCCGCGTTTGGCGGCGGCTTCCATCTTGCGTTTGATGTCGGCACCGCGGGAGGTGGACATCATCTCGTTGAACACGGAGATCATGCCGCGCATGGCCTTGCCTGCCGGGGTGTCGTCCATCGGCTCGGTGACGGAGATGAGTTGCACGCCGAGGGATTGGAACACGATGCCGAGCACGGCGTCCTCCCACTGGTTGCGGGCGGCGCGCTCGAACATATAGACCAGCACGACGTTGACGTCTCGGCGGGCCTGGATGCGGGCGAGCATCTGCCGGAACACGGGCCGCTTCTCGATCGACATCGCGGACTTGCCGGGCTCGACATACTCCTCGATCACGGTGTAGCCGAGGGCGGTGGCGCGTTCGTAGCAGAGCTGCCGCTGGGTCTCCATCGAGGCGCCGTTGGCGTAGTCCCGGGACGTCTTGGTCTGCGAGGGGTCGGAGACGCGGAAGTACACGACGGCGCGCTGGCCCTTCGGCACCGCGTCCAGGTCGAGCGTGGCGTCCAGGACGTTCCCGAGCTGGAGCTGGCGGACGTGCGGCGCGGTGAGTTTGTCGAGGTCGGGCATGCCGGGCAGGTCCGGCAGGCCGTAGTTGATGCGGGGCGTCATGCTGCTTCCTCCATCGGGTCGAGGCGGTCGGTCGGGATGAGGCTGAGGGGGAACGCGGCGCGGGTCCGCTGCGCTGTGTGTGCGTTGCCGAGCACCTCGCGGAGCGCGATGAGGTCACTGAGAGCGGCCTGCAACCGGGGTGCCGATGCGACGGTCGATGTGACGATCTGACGGCAACCGTTGACGGCAACCGCGCCGAACAACTGGTTACGCGCGCGTACTTCCAGCAACACGATTTGGTCGTGTGGAAGGTCCGCGAACACGGAAATAACAGGGGTCGAATGTGGTGCCCCGGAGCGGATTCGAACCGCTGGCCTGAAGATTAGAAGGGCGCTAGGGTCGTTCGGGTTTTCGTGCTCCGTATCACGTTGCGACCCCTGTAGAACGGCCGCGCTGAGCGGGAAAGCGTTGACGGCAACGTCGTCGCCTTGACGGCTACCGTACGAGTTTTCCACAGACTCCGACGCGCTCGCGGACACATCCGGCGACGGTTGCCCGAGGTGTGCTTCCAGGGTGTTCGTGACGGCCATGATGGCGTCGCGTCGGCGCTCGTGGTTGCCGTGCTGGTAGATCTGCATCGTCGTGGAGACGTTGGAGTGCCCGAGGATCATCTGCACGTCCTTCGGGTCTATCTGGAGGCTACCGAGCAGCGTGGCGACGGTGTGGCGCGCCTGATGCAGGGTGATGCGGCGAAGTCCCGCCCGTGCGGTGAGGATGTCGAAGGTGCGCAGGAGGCCACGAGGTTCTACAGGCGTGCCGACCTTGCTGGTCAGCACGGTGCCTTCCGTCGTGAACGTCTCGGATGGGATCGGTGACAGGTGCTCGTTGATCACGGCGCTGGTCGCCGTGGCGTGCTCGAGCAGGGCGTGCCTGATGAACGGGACGAGCGGCAGTCGCCGGTTGCCCGCGTCGGTCTTCACGGATGCGGCCTGGAGCGAGCCGTCGATACGGCTGATCTGCTGCCGGACGGTGATCTGGTTGGTGGCGAAGTCGACGTCCGCCCAGCGCAGCCCGGCGATCTCTCCGGCGCGGAGGCCGTAGGTCAGGGCGATGAGGTAGCCGATGTACCAGGGGTGCCCGTGCGCGGTGCGCAGGAACGTCGCGACTTCATCGGGGTTCCAGGGCAGGAACTCCTTGCGCTTGGCCATCGGCAGTTCGATGAGGCGTGCGACGTTCCGGCTCACGAGCTCGTCGCGCATGGCGCGGGTGAGCGCTGCAGACAGCACGGTGCGGAACTTCTGGGCGGTGCGGATCGAGTGGCCGTCGTCGAGCAGCGAATAGGCGGCGTTCTGGACGTCGCGCACAGTCAACAAGGTCAGGCGCTTGCTGCCGATGCGAGGCACGATGTGCAGCCGGACGACGCCCTCGTAGCCCCGCGCCGTGTTGCGCCGGTTGCGGCGCGGCACGACAGACTCCAGCCACTGCTGCAGGTACTCGGCCACCGTGACCTGCGAGTTCGGGGTCAGGAGGCCGCGACGCACTTCCTCGTGCTTGGCGACGAGCTTCTCATGGGCTTCCTTCCGCGAACGGGCGTAGAAGCGGACGCGCTTCATCCGCCCGTCGAGTGTCGGCACGTAGGAGGCGGCCTCCCAGCGGCCGTCCTTGCGCAGGGTGATGGTTCCTTCGCCGTTCGCGCGCTTAGCCATGATGTGCTCCTGGCCGCTGGGCGACGCGCTGGTGCGTGAGGAATCGCTCGAGGTCGGACTCGAAGATGAAGCGGCGGGCAGCGATCTTGACCGAGGGGATCTCCCTGTCTCGGATCAGCCGATACAGCGTCGCCTTGCTCACTCGTAGCCGTTCCATGCTCTCCGGGAGCGTGAGCAGGCGCCCGGTGGCGGTTTGTTGGATGGTGTCGTTCATGAAGGGGTTCCCCTCCTTTCGTTAGTTGTCGGTGATCTTGTTGATGAGGTTCAGGTCGTTCAGGCGCAGCACGACGCGGTGCTTGGGCACGTCGAAGTGCTTCGCGAGTGAGCTGGTGGTCGTCAGCCCGTCGCGGATGGCGCGGCGCATCTCGGCTGCGGGCATGAGGACGCAGGCGGCGAAGTGATCTCCGGCCATCTGCGCCTGCAGCGGGCCGCGACGGAAGTGCGGGTCGTAGAGATGGACGGACTTGCCGTGGTCGAGGATGTGCTTGAGCTCGTGCAGGATCAGGAACCGGCGAGACGCCGTCGAGCGGGTCTCTACGATCTGGATGACCCAGTGCTTCGAGGTCTCATCCCAGTGGCTCTCGCTGGAGCGCGGCAGGTCGGGCACGAAGCGGATGACGATCGCGGGGAGGTTCTCCACGAACCCGACCGGGTCGGTTGCTGCGGTGCGGGCCAGCCGACGCAGCAGCGAGGACTGGTGCTCCGCGATGCGCTCAGTGGCGCGCCAGCTGAACGGGAAGCTCTGCTCGGGCACGAGCTTGCGCAACCGGCGCAGCACGGATCGGCGCGAGACCTGCGTGGCCGTCGGCGCTTCAGATGCTGCGGCGTGTGTCAAAGGTGTCATTGGTTGTTTCCTCCTTCCCCCACCCGGGAGTGACTGGTTGTTGTGGTGTTCGCAGCCTGTGCTGCGGGTCTACTGCTCGTCTTCGCCGGGAGCGGGGCCGTCGACGAGGATGCCTTCACGCTCCGCGAGGGTGCGGAAGTAGATGTCGAGTTCGGTGATCGCCTGTACCGAGAGGCCCTGGTAGCGGGCGCGCAGGTAGGGCGCGAACGACGGCAGTGCTGTGACGGTCGGGTAATTCGCCAGCGAGTACAGATCGGGTACGGCCAGGCTGAGGGCCTCTCCGAGAGCATGAAGAATGTCCGGCCGAGGACGTTCGAGTTTCTCCTGCTCGATGCGTTCGATGGTGGTGCGGGGAACGCCTGTACGTTCCGCGAGCCGGCGGAGAGAGAGGCCTTGTTGGGTGCGCGCCTGTTTTATGGAAGGGCCCAGGCGCATAGCCGCTGTCGCGCTATTCATGGTGCGGGTCTCCATTTACATATCTCACCCATTCTACTCCTTTGTTGTGGAAAAGTCCTGATGAAAGGCGTTTTTTACAACACTTTCTGTCTGCCTTCGGCGAACTCCGGCTATTGCGCCTATACGTCCAACAGAGGTGCTATTTCACTGTCTCTTCCTTCGCATGGTGGTTCTTCTTGAACAGGTGGATCTGTCCTGCGACAGCGACGGCGCTCCAATGCGTACCGGCACCGTCGTGCAACTGCGCCCGAGCGGTGTCGCTGAGGTCGCGGTACGAGACCGGGGTCGTGTGGTTGTCATCGTCGAGCTGGAAGACCCTGGTCGTCGTGTCGAACAGCTCGGCCAGGTCGGCGTAGGAGCCCACGTAGTCCGACGCGAAGCCACGCTCGACGTCGGGCCGACTCGTGTCGGTGGTCGGGAGACGGAGGTAGGCGACTCCGGGGATGCCGCGATCGAGTGCGAACCGCTCGGCGTGGTCGAGCACCGTGCCGTCCTCGAACAGGTTCTCGTCGCCTCTGCCGTGGATCGCCACGGTGAGGCCGAGATCCTCCTTGTAGGAGATCAGATGCCGCCACTGCGTTTCATCGGCGGGAAGCGCTGGGCGCAGTTGCGGTGCTGCTCGGTCGAGGAGGTGCCCGTCGAGCCAGTTGATGACTTCGCGGGTTTCCGGGTAGACGTTCGGACGGGACGCGAGTTCGAGGCATTCGGAGCGGACCTCGTCAACGTCGACTTCGCGGCCGTCTGCGAAGTTGCGCAGTGCCGTGCCTTTGTCGATGCCGAGCGCGAGGAAGTGTGCGACACCCTGGGCGTCCTCCCTGCTCAGGGGCCGGCCTTTGGTGTGAGCCATGACGCAGGCGCCCATCATCGCGCCGATGACCTCGATGGCGCGGTGCGAGGCGTGCTCTCCGGTCCCGGGCAGGCGCTCAATGATTTCGGCGCGCAGGCGCTGGTCGTCGGGGCGACGTTCCGGGTCTCGGGGGATGTGGCTATCGCGTTCCATTGCCAGCCTCCTCACCTTCTGCCAGGCGAGCGTTGTCACGCTGAATCAGGTAGGTGCCGAGCCAGTCGATCCATTCCTTCGCGTGAGCCGGGATGGTCGGGTCGGCGTATAGCTCGAGGTACTCCTCACGCAGCTTCAGGTAGTCGCCATCGCCGGTATCGGAGAAGTGCTCCAGCGCGGTGTTCGGTCGTCCGAGGAGTTGGACGAGGCCGTGTGCGATCGCCTTGGCGGCATCGGTAGATATCTCGCTGCCGGCCTCCTGCGCAGCGGCGATGCCATCGCTGGCGATCCGGTCGATGGCGTCAGCGGGTTCGATACGACTCTCGGCTTGCTCGGGGCCGTGATTCTGGGGTTGTTGTTCCATAGGGGTTCCTCCTTTCGAGGGATGAGTGGTTATTGGTCGAAGACGTGGAATCTGCCGTCGTGGAAGATGACGTCCTTGTGCTCGCGGAGTTCCTCGAGGAGTCCGGCTTCGTCGAACTCGACCCAGTAGCCGCCGATGAATCTGTCGCGGAGCCCGTCGAGGACGTCGCGGATTTGCGGGGCGTCGGTGAACGCATCGAGCAGTTGCTTCTCGGTCTCGAACGCGCCGCGGTAGCTGGCCTCGAACGCTTCGGTGAGGTGCTCGGAGGCGGCGTCGACGTCTGGCAGGGCGAGGAAGAGCCGCCACGGCACAGGGTCTTGAGCGATCAGCGGAGCCAGCCGCTCACCGAGGGTCTCGACGGCATCGACCGGAGTGTCGGCGCGGACCCTGACCTGGAGCGGAGCCTGATTGACGGTGATGTCGGTCTGCCAAAGGATGTTCCGCAGCTTCGGGGAGCCGGGTGGCCGCTTGACCGGGGTCGGGCGGGCGTTGTCCGCCGTGACCAGATGCGCGCCGAGCCAGTCGATCGCCTCGGTGACTTCTTCTGGTGCGTCGGCCTGGTGGTAGATCGGGAGGTACTCGGCGCGGAGTGTTGCGTTGGTTCCTTCGCCGGCGTTGGCGAATCGGGCCAGCGCGGAATCCGGCGAGGGTTGCAGGAGTGACGCGAACATGCGTGCGGTCATGACGTCGATGTCGCGGCCTTCGCGGCGCGCGGCCTCGATGTCGTGCATGGCGAGGAACTCGCTCGCCAGCTTCGCGAGGTCGTTCGGCTGCTCGCCACTGGGAATCGGCTCGCGTTCCATTACAGGTCGTCCTCCCGCTCGGGCAGCCCGAACTTGCGGGTGAAGACGTGGACGCGGCCTTGGTGGCCGTCGAGGACGAGCCATTCGCGGCGCAGCCGTTCCTCGTGTTCATCGACCGTGTCCTCGCGAGCTTGGGTGGCGACCTTTCCGGCGGCTTCGACCGCGGCGGTGAGCCCTTCAGTGTGATCGGCCATGAACTCGGTGATGGTGTCGTAGGTGTTCTCGTAGCGGAGCGAGAACGCGGCAGGCCCGACCGGGTAGCCGACGAGCCGGGCGAAGACGGCGTAGGCCTCGCCGTAGCGGCGGATGCCGTCCGCGTAGGTGATGACGTCGGCAGCGCTGGCGTCTTCGGGGATGTCGATGCCGTGGAAGCCGACGGAGGCGGTTACGACGATGCGGTCGCTGTATGGTGCGTGCTCGGTGAGGAGCTGTTCCATCTGCTCGCGGAGCTCGGCGGCGGGTACGTCGGTGTGCAGCCAGGCGCCGCCGGGGCGTGGTCCGATGTCGGGGTCGTCGGCCTGGGCGAAGACCATTGGGGCGGGTTCGACGTGCTCGGTCTCGATGAGGTCGGGGTCGGCTCCCTCGATGCGTTCGAGGAAGTCCCAGAGTGCGACGACCCAGGGCACGTGCTCGAGCCCGAGGCTGCGGATCTGATCCAGCTCTGACAGGACGCCATCGGGGTTCAGATCGCCGGTGGCGGCGAAGTGCTCCATGTGTGTGCCGTGGCCCTTGTGCAGCGCCGCGGCGATGATGCGCGCGGTGGAGGCGCTGAGGCCGAGCCCTTGCCTTCGGGCGTCTTCGATGCCTTGGGAGATCAGTGCGGTGGCGTGCTCCTCGTGGTAGCTGTTCACGAAGCTCGGCACGTCAGCGGTGCGCTGGCGGACAGGGCGTTCGCCGGGGGTTGATGATGGTCGTTCCATGCGGGTTTCCTCCTCTCTTCGGATCGCGGTGAACGTGGGGATGGTCGGGGCGTTAGCCGTGGAAGACATAGCTACGTCCTCCGATCTCGACGGTGTTCCAGGTGACGGGGTGCGTGCTGTCGGGCGCCTTGCGGACGGCGTCGAGTTCGTCTTGCTCGCCGATGTAGGCGGTACGGAAGAGCGCCTCGATGTCCGGCGCGGCGGCGTCGACGGCCGGGGCGCGCAGGAACGCGATGAACGGCTCGCCGTGATCATGAGCCAGCCGGGCCAGGCGAAGTCCGAGCGCGGCAGCTCCCAGTTCGCCGACCTGAGCGCGGGTCTTGAACAGCAGACCGTCGTGGTGGCCGTCGGCGTGCGTGAGAAGCGCGAACAGCACTTGTCCCATCCGACGTGCTCGACGATCCTGTCGCGGCTGGTCACCTTCCCTGTTCGCCAAGTAGGTGCCGAGCGAGTCGATGAGCAGATGCTCTTCAGGCTCCATTGCCGGGTGCTCGCGCAGCGGCAGGTACTCGGCCTTGAGGTGCTCGTGTGAGCCGATTCCGGTGGCGAAGAAGCGTCGGAGCCGCGCGGTCTCCAGCTCGTCCGGGGCATGCGCGGTGAGGGTGTACGCGATCAGGCGCGCCGTGATCGGGTCGATGTTCTGCCCGGCGGCCTGCGTCTCGAAAATGACGTCCTGGGTCTTGTCGGAGAACATCGCCGTGACGAAGATCCCCGCCTCCTTCGGCTCGGGCAGCGTCTGCAGCAGTTCTTCTAGCTCGGACAACTCATCGCGCCGCTCGGGGTTCGGGGTCGGTCGTTCCATCACGACTGCCCTCCGCTGAGGCCGGAGACGTCGAAGACGTGGATGCGGCCGTTCAGGTCGATGGCATCGATCGCCACCGGCAGCGCCGGGTCGTACAGATCGTCAGGGTCATCGACGGTGGTGACGTGCGCGGCCTGGAACTTCGCGACGAGGGCGGAGTCTTGGGCGTTCACGCCGGGGAGGCGTAGGAAGGCGCGGAAGGGCTCGCCGTGTTCGTTGACGTGGGCTGCCAGCTGTTCGTGGAGCGTCTCGTGTTCTGCTTCGGTCAGCTCGTCTCTGGTGACGTAGGCGATGGTCTTCCAGATGCCGTCGCGCTCGGCGGGGCTGTCGGGGAACCGCACGACGGCGTCGGCCATCAGCGGGAGCAGGCCGCTTGCCAGCTGCGGATGTTGAGCATGGATGAGGTGGGTGCCCAGCCAGTCCGCCGTGGTGACCGTCTCGCGGCTGTGCTCGCCCCGGTAGGCGGGCTGCAGGCTGGCACGCGCCTCGGCCGGGTCGCCGCTGCCGGAGATCATGAAGCGCTTTCGGATGTCGATGTGGCGGGCGTCGTCGCCAGCAGGGATCGTTGATATCAGCAGGCGCGCTTCCGCGTGGGTGAGGGGCCGCCCTTCGGCGAGCGCGCCAAGGATCGCTTCGCGGGTGCTGTGCTGGAGGGCCTCGATGAGGAAAGCCATCTCGTCTTCCGGGAGGCTTTCGCCGGTGTCGGCGTGTTCGTGTTGCGTTGTGGTGCTGTGTTCCTGGTCGCCGTGGCCGGCGCGGGATCGGGGGATGTGTTCCATAGGGGTGTCCTCCTTTCGGAAGGTCAGGGGTTGGTAGTGGTGAAGTGCGCGGCGAACTGCTCGGTCGTGACGACGCGGAACAGGTCGTCCGGGAGCGAGTGGTCGCCGCGGATGGCGCGGATGATCTGCGCCTCGCGGGCCTTGTCGGGTACGACCCAGAGCACGATCGGGAAGACGCCCGCGGACTGCTGCTCGATGCCGGTGGCGGCGTAGCGGGCGTAGAGACGGCACTTGGCGAGGATCACGGGGAGGTGCTCGGTGGAGCGGTCGGCTTCAACGAACCAAGAGTCCTCCCACGCCCCGGCCGCGGTGACCGCGTACAGGTCGGGCTTGAGCGTGAGGACGGTGCCGTGCGGGCCGGTGAACTCGCGCCAGCAGCTCGGCTCCGTCTCGACCTTCAGAAGCTCGACCTGGCGCTGCCGGTCAAGGACGCGCAGTGTGGTGACGAGATCGGTGACGGCGAGCGTGTGGTCAACGAACTGCGTCGAGGGCTCGGTGTAGCGGCGGCGTCCCTTCTCGCCTCTTCGGGCGCGTTGGATGCGGTCGCCCAGGCTGGTGAGTTGCCAGATGAAGCCCTGTGACCCACGCCGGGCTCCTCCCACGCGCCGGGCGAGGTGCGAGATGAGGCGTTCGCTCTTGAGACGGTTCAGCACGCGCATCGCAGCTCGAGTGGCACCGGTCATGGTGGCGTGGGCGCCGGGGGCGACCGGGAAGTGCAGCTGCTGGATGGAGCGGGACGTCAGCAGGCGCAGCTGCTCGAGGTCGTCTAGGATCGCGAGGTCGCGGGCCGAGAGCGTGGCGAGCAAGGCGGCATCGACGGGGTTCATGCTCCCCTCCTCGTACTGGTCGGGATGCTCCGGTACGGGCGTCTGGTCGGCGGCTCGTCGCAGCTGGCGTCACCCCTGAACAAGGGGTGAGTCCCATCCGGGACAGAGGCGACAGGGGCGGAAATACGCGGGTATCGGGACATCGTGAGCGTCGCGATGTGACGGTCGGTGAGACGGTCGATGCGACGAGGCGCGCCCGGCTTCGCCGTCGCGCGAATCGCTCGGGAGAGGGCGCTCATGGCTGCCTCCTGCGGCGTCCGAGCGGCCCCGGTGCGGGCTGGAGCAGGTCGGGCGGCGGCTCCGTTTCCTCCAGCCCCGGGGTGACGTCGACAAGGTTCTCGTGGTCGAACGGCACGGGCTGGTGGTGCTCGCGGGAGGCGCGGCGCACCTCGGTCACCTTGTGAGCACCGGCGACGGGCGGCAGGGTCTTACCGAGCGCCCAGCCGGTGGTGATGCCGTCGACCAGGAGCCGGAGGTAGACCTCGTACTTACCGAGGCTCATGAAGTCCAGCGGCTCCAGGTCCGGAGCGAGCTTGGCGATCGTGCGGGCGTCGTCCTCGTCTTCGAGCCGGTAGATGACCTTCGTCCTCGCGTTCGACTTGATGGCGGACTTCATCTCCTTCGGGAGCTGATCCCAGTACTGGGTCGAGAGCGCCCAGCCGACCGAGAGCGACCGACTCCGCGCGAGGGCGTCCGCGAGCGACACGGTGAGGGTGCCGTTCATGAAGCGGTCGGCCTCGTCCACGAACACGAATCCCGGACGCTTCTGATGCCCTTCTTCCGAAGCGCGCTCCTGGGTGGCTTGCCAGGCTTCGGCCATGATGAGGCCGCCGATGAGGTTCGCCGTGACGGGGCCGATGAGGGCCTCGTTGAGCGGGACGATGACGATCTTCCGCTCGCGGAAGATGTCTCGGAGCCGGAAGGCGGGCCTCGGCTGTCCGAGGATCTTCACCGCGCCGGGGCGCAGCAGGATCTGCCGCAGCCGGTTCATCACCGGCGCGACGACGGACATCTGTGCGGCGGGCTTGAGCGACTCGTACCAGGCCCAGAATCCCGCCAGCGTGACGTCGCCGGCGATCTTGCCTGCCTGCTGGCGGCGGAACGTGGCGTCCGTCCAGAGCCGGGGCAGGTCGAGGATCGTGTTCGGCTTCTCGGGAGTGCCGGTGCGAAGCAGCGTCCTGACGGAGGCACTGAGGATATCCGAGGTACGCGGGCCGAGGTCGATGAAGACCTTCTCGAACACCGCGAGGATGCTGTCGGCCTGTACGTCAGGATCGCGGTCGCCGGGATCGAACGGGTTGAAGCCGTTCGGATGCTCGTCGGCGGCGTTGATCTCGTAGACGTCCGCCCACCGCTCCTTCGGGATGCGGGGCAGCAGCGCCGCTGGCGTCTGGTCTTTCGGGTCGAGGATGAGCGCGGCATGCCCCGCCTCGATGACCGTCGCCATGAGGTGTTCCAGCATGGTGGTCTTGCCTACGCCGGTCGGGCCGAGCGCGAACAGATGGTGCATGGCGGCGGCGAACGAGATGCCGAGGCTTCGGTTGTCGCCGGGAACGAGGGAGGTCGCGATGGCGAGCGGGCCGTCCGAGACCTTGCTCTCGGCGCGCAGCAGCTTCGGATGCGCGGGCGGCATCCCGGGAAGCGGATCGGCGCCGAGCGGCCAGCCGGAGAGCGGCACGAGCTCGGAGACGGCCAGGTGCGCCGTGAAGGAGCGCGGACGGCTTGGGGTATTCAGCGTCGAGGACTGGTCACGGTACAGGCGGATGCTCGTGCCGGCGGACTCTGCCAAGCGGAGCCCGGCGAGTAGTTCCAGGCCGAGGCGGCGGCGCTTGTCGTCGTCCACGGCGTTCACGCCGATGCGGATCGTGCCGTCGATGCCGTACTGGGCAGCACGGTCGCGCACCGCGTTGCGGATCTCGTTGGGCGCGTCGGTCTTCCCCTTCGTGAGAGCCTGCCAGACGCCCATCCCGCCCGGCGGGGCGATCTTCGGCGGCACCTGACGCGGCGGGATGCCGGGGCCGAGCAGCACGTGCAGGACGACTTCTTCGCCAGGCTGGAAGCGGCGCGAGAGCGTCGAGTAGAGGGCGCGACTGATCCGCTCGGGGCCGTGCACGTTCAGCGGCAGTCCGACCGGCGTGATCTTCACGGTGCCGCTGGTGCGCAAGGGATTACGGACGTAGCCGTCGAGGCCGGTCATGAGGGTGCCAGGGATGAGATCGCCGAGCAGCCGGCGCAGCTCGTGGATGTAGCTCTGGTCGCAGCCGACGAGGTGCACGATGCCCTCAGAACTGACGCGGGTCTCCAGGATGACGGGTTGATCGCGGCGGTCGGAGGCAAGACGAGTCAGGAAGGCCTCGACGTGATCCGCGGGGAGCGGATGCGGCAGGAACAGGCGGGAGAACACCAGGGAGGACGTGGGCTTAGGCATCGGGGGCCTCCGTGTTCTCCATCGCCAGCTCCGGCCGGAATCCGGCCAGCTTCTGCACCCCGGCGAGAAGACCCGCCGGGCGGTGCTCCGCGTCGGCCTGAGCTTGGGCCGTGTGCAGCCGCAAGGCGTCAGCCAGCGCGAGCATGTCGGTCTGGTAGGTCGGGTCGGAGAATGCGCGCAGCTGATGGTCGCTACTGCGATAGGCGCGCTTGGTGGCACGCTGGGGCTTCGGGTTAGGCATGAGGGTGGGTCTCCTGCTTACGGTTGCTATTACTTGAGCGGAATGACAGACCCACCGTCTGCTGTCCACAAAATGGGACAGTCCTTCCCGACTTGCTTATACGAAATAGGGTGCGAATCGTCAAGAGGTGTTGCGTATTCCACAACATCCCTTCAGAGGTGAACGTGCTCACGCTTTTCACCACCGATTCCGGCGTGCCATCCAAATGCGGAAGGCGATCCATCCGGCCGCGAAAGCCGCGAGCCCGATGACGACCCAGACCCAAATCTGGGACAGCAACTGGATCGCCAGGGCGAGGACGATGACCCCGCCGAGGATCAGCAGGCAGGCGTTGAAGAACTTCTGGCTCATGGTGTCCTTCTTCTTTTCGTCGTGCTTCTTGTCGTCATTGCTGAACCAGGACATGAGTCAGCTCCTCTCGGTCTGGTCGTCGAAGTCGCTCGGAACCGGGTAGTCCGGGATCGAGATGTCGGAGTCGATCTCGTTGCCCCACGCGCTCCACGGGCTGTCCGGTGTCTGCGGTGGACGGCGCCGTGCGAAGAGCTCGAGCTTCGGGCCGGCGCCGCTGACCAGTTCGATGGTCGAGAACTGGGCTTCCGGCTTGTGCGAGTGGTCGGTGGTCGGCGCGGTGAACCAGGTCGGCTGCGAACGGTACTTGACCGGCGCTTTGCCGCGGGTGGCGAACAGCAAGTGCTCGGTGTTGTTCCGCAGGTAGTTCCCCAGACCGATCCGCGGCCACTTCACCCAGGTCAGCGGACTGCGCACGGTGAAGCCCCAGGCTTCGGCCACGTCGTACCCGTCGCGCAGCGTCGCGTTCGTCACCCAGAGCCAGAGGTGCGCATCCTCGGTCGCGATCTGCTCTATGGGCATTGCCTTGATCTGGTCGAGCGTGAGGAGGTCGTACTTGCGCTCGGCGCCCCTCGCGCCCTTCTGCTGCACATCCCAGGGCGGGTCGGCCAGGATGGTCGAGAAGCGCGGGCCGGTATAGCGAGAAGACGGTGCTGTCTTCTCTGGTGGTGGAGTTGTGGTTATAGCGGGTGTATTCCTTTCTCCCGGCGCGAGCTGATGAAGAGTTCGCCTCCTCGATGATCGAGGGGGCGATGAATGGCCGGGTGCCGTCGTTTGTTATACGTGACGGTTTCGGAGACACAACCGTCTCATCGCATGTCACATCGGGAGAACAGAGGTAACGATTCCCGACTTTCCCTGGAATGCGACATGCGCTATCGCCCACCGCGACAAAATGTCGCATTTCTCTTGCGGAAATGTCGCGGTTGGGAGTGTGTGTCGCAAACGTGTATTCGCCTCCCGAGTATTGGAATGCGCGGCGAAATGAAGTAAAATACATGCAGAAGTATGGAAAAGAGTTCGAAGCCGACACCATCACCAGTGCAGATGACACCTCCACAGAAGAAGGTGCTGATTGAAGCCGCCGTGAAGCGGACGGTGAAGCGCTACCGCAAGACACTGGAGCTCCTTGCGCGTACGTGACGGCTGCGCTGACGATCGCTGACGCCGAGGTCGCGTTCGAGAGCGCGCAGTTGCTGCTCACAACGGAGCCGATGCCCGCGTTCCACACGCGCGCCCCGCACCGACTCGAAGCGGTGCTGGCTGCGCCGTTCGCCTCGTTCGACGGGCGCGAGCAGTACCCGAGTCTGGAAGAGAAGGCCGCCGTGCTGTTCTATGCGGCCTGCAAGGATCACCCGTTCCAGAACGGCAATAAGCGCATGGCCGTCGTTCTGACCAACACCTTCCTGATGCTCAACGGCGCGGAGCTCGACACCGACGCACTCACGCTCTACGACGTGGCCTACGAAGTCACCGAGACGATGAGCGACCGGCGTCCGGAGGCGCTCACCTACCTGACGCGCTTCGTCCAGGAGAACGTACGAGCACTCGACGTCGGCGACATCCACGAACCCCTCGCCGCCTAACACGAGGCCCCACTCGAGGGCACGAAGAACCCGCCCGCCTGTAGCGACAGGCGGGTTCTTCGTATAGGCGGCCGCGATCACGTCCGCGCCGTCCAGTGCGTCGGCTCGACGGGCGTCTCGGCCGCAGTCGTGATGTCGATCCCGATCGGCAGCACCTGCGGGGCGAGCTGCCCGGTGCGGGCCATCTCCGCCAGCACGGCGTCCTCGACGCCGAACCGGAGGTAGTTCACGATGAAGGCGCGCTGGTCGATGAGGAACTCGCGCCGGACAGCCCAGTGCAGCACCTGGCCCACGGCATCGGCATGGAGCAGCCGCCAGGGCAGGCTCCCGCGCTCCAGCCCGTGACGCTCCGCCTCCCAGAGGTGGAAGACGGCCATGTCCAGCTCGTGCGGCGACGTGAAGTCCCGTCCCCGCTCCAGGTGCGTCACGTCGTGCCAGAAGCGGTACGCCCAGTTCGCCTCCGGGCCGGCAAAGATGACGGCGTCGGAGCCGCCGTCGAACACCGGCAACGGTTCCCTAGTGGCGAGGCTGTGCTGCCAGGCGGTCTTGAGAGCGCGCCAGGTGTTCGGCGCGTCCGGGTGCGGCGTCCAGCCGAAGCCGAGTCGCTCCTTCGTCTGGTCGGCCATGAGGTGGACGAACTCGGTGAGCTCGATGCGGGCCTGGAGCAGCTCGCCCTCGGTGAATGAGAACCGGGGCAGGTCGTGGGTGCGCATCAGCGGTTCCCCTTCCGGGAATGCTCGGGCGAGAGCGGCGGGATCGATGGACGGGTCCGGTCGGCGTGCAGCACCGACAGGCGTCGGCCACGCCGGGTGGCCGTGAGAGAGCGGTGGATCGCCGCCGACAGCGCGCCAGGGGCGTCTCCGTGCGCGATCTCGGTGATCGTGATGTTCTCCCCGGCCAGATCCGGCGGCGCGGGGGCGTTCAGCAGCACGGCGTGCACCTGCCCAGGGAAGTCCGCGAGCCGCTTGAAGACGGTCTCCGGGTCGAGGTCGGTGATCTGGAAGTCGCTGAGGATCGTGAAGCGCACGTCATGATCCGGATGCGCCTTGGCGAGTTCCTCCGCCACCGTCAGCGACGGGGCGAGGTTGCTCGACCCTGCCGCGTCGATCGGCACCTTCAACGCGGCGGCGAGTTGCCGCCCGGCGTGCGTGGAGTTCAGCGGCACCGCGCCGCTGTTCCCGGCCGAAGGCTGGTCGAAGTGGATGACCGCGACCTTGGGGCGGGACGTGTAGGTCCAGGCCTGCACGATGCGAATCGCCTGCTTCGCCTCCAGGAAGCGCCGCCCGATCGGATCGGTGCCGCCAGGGGCGACGACGGAGCCGGAGTGGTCGAAGCAGAGGATGTCCAGGCTCGGTCGCACCGGGTCGAGGCCGGGGAAGCCGAGTTCGAACCACGGCTCCCCCCGCTCGCGCCCATAGACGGTCACAGGGACTGGCAGGAGCCCTGCGGGCTGCAGCCGGGGCGGCTGGATGCGCGGAGTCACCGGGAACCACCCCCGCCCTGCGTGCGGTCGGTGCGCCCGACCGGCCCAGGGACACCCGCAGCGGGGCCGTGACCGGCGACGCCAGGGTTGCGGCGCAGGATGCCCCACTTCGTTGCCCGGATGCGGTGCCCCGCAGCCTCGCCACGCTGGATGTGCTCGTCGATGACCGAATCAGCGTCGGCGCGCCGCTCGAGCTGGGTGCGCCACGGGCTCGATGCGGCGAGGCGCTCGTGGCGGGCGATCTCCGCGTCGTAGGCCTTCGCGGAGCCGTCGATGACGTCGGCGATCTCGTCGGCGTGCATGAAGGACTCGATGAAGCTCGCTCCCGCGACGGCGAGGGCGATGCCGCCGTAGAGGGCACCGACCAGGCTGCCCTCGATCTCAGCGCGTCCAGCGAAGATCGCCGCCGCGATGAGCGCCGCGGCCGTCAGGGAGATGCCGGTGACGAGCTTCAGCATCGAGCGGCCGAAGTTCGCGCCGGTGAACAGGTAGCGGAAGGGCTTCTGCTTCTCGGTGAGCGCGTCAGGGTCGCAGGCGCGGCGGTCGGCTGCCTGGAGCACCCGGTACTCCGCTCCGACCAGCCCCGCCGTGACGGCGGCGGTCGCGGCGGAGACGGACATGAGGCCGGCGAGCAGCGGGTAGTCCCCGATGTTGATGCCGAGCAGGGTCACCCCGACCGCGTCCCCGAGCACCAGCGCGCCCTTGATGGCGTAGTGGATGAGCTTGCCGCCGGTTCGGCGGCGGAACGGCGCAAGCGCCTCCTGCGTATCCACGTAGCGGGCGGCGGCCGCTTCGAGCACCGGCGTATGCCCGGTGACGATGCGCTCTGCGGCGTCGGCGGCGGGCTGGAGGCCAGCGGCCTCGACCTCGACAGGGCGGGCGGTCTCGATGCCCGCGGCCGTCCAGGAGGGGGCCTGTTCGGTTTCGAGGTCGTCGTACTCCTGCTCGACCCAGGTGCCAGAGATGTTCCCCGGCTTCGCCACCGCAGCGGCCTCATCGACGCGCTGCAAGGTGATCTGCTCAGCGTCCTGGAGCTGCTCCAGCGCCGCCACGCTCGGCCCCGGGATCGGGGACGAGACGCGGCGGACGAGGAGGCCCAGACGGTTCTGATGGGTGCTCATCGTGGTCACCGCCAGTCCGTCACAGCGAGGCAGGAGGCCGCGCCGGTGCGCTCGCAGAGGCGGTCGTAGTACGCCACCAGCGCCTCGGCCAGGTGCGAGGAGACCGGGGCGCCGGCGACGCGCCCGATGCCCGCGACGGTCACCTCGGCCCCGTCGAGTTTCGGCACCGTGATCTGATCGGCCAGAGTGGTCGCCCGCTCCGGCGTCAGGCCGGCGTCGAGCGTGACGCCGACGTTGTCGAGCCCGTCCGTGAGGTTGACGTACTGGAACTGGTAGCCGTCACCCAGCTGGGCCTGCTGCTCGCTGGCGAGACGCCAGACGCCCGTGATGTCCGAGCCGTCCGTGGGCAGCGAAGCGAGCGCGTCCGGGTAGGCGTCCTTGATCTCGGTCATGAGATCCTCGACGGCCTGGGGGACGCGGCGCAGCTGCGCGTTGGAAGTCGCGCCGGGCATGGTGATCTCGGCGTCGTAGAGCGTGACGGTCGCGCCGGAGGAGGACGAGTAGCCGGTCACGGTGAAGTGGCCGCCGCAGATGGCGACCTCCGTGGCGAGCTGCTCGATGATGGCGAGGCGCTCCGTGTCGAGCTGGGTGGAGCGGCCGGAGCCGGTGCCGTCCCAGTCGACGCGGGTGGCGACCTTGAGGCCGTCCGGGCAGGACTGGAGCTGCTGCTGGAGCTGCCCGAGCTGGCCCGGGGCGTTGTAGTCGCCGCAGGCCGTGAGGGCCAGCGCCGCAACGCCGGCGAGCGTGACCGCCGCGAGAGCGCGGGGTACCGTGATGTACGTCATGAGAGATGCCTTCCGTGTTCGTTTTCGCAGATGGATGGGGTGGGTTTTCTTGAGGTGACAGGGAGCGATCGGAGGGCCTAATCCCCGATCGCTCCCGCCGTTTCACGAGGCGAGAGCGCCGCGCGGATCGAGAGGGCCAAGGCCCAGCGGGCGGGCGAAGACGAAGGTGTCCTGTCCGACCGTGATGAACTGCAGCAGGTTGAGCGCGTCGAGCAAGGGCGCGTTGGTGTCGCCGGTCACCGTGCTCATGAGCGCCTTGAGGAAGCGGCTGGCGTCGTTCCAGTCCGTGAAGGAGCCGACGTAGCAGGAGCGGTACGCACCGTCGAGGGCGTCCGGGGTGAAGTCGTCGTCGCTGGCGACGAGGAGGACGTAGACGGTGAAGCTGGTGCCGTGGCGGCTGATGCCCTCCTCGATGGCGCTCGCCAGCGCGCGGGAGGTCGTGATGCGCGCGACGCGCTCCACGACCTCCACGTCGACGGAGAGCGCGACGTCAGAGAGGTCGAGCGACTCAGCCACCGGCGGGCTCCCCGTCGGCCTGGTTGGCGATGGCAGTGAGCGCCTCCGCGAACGCCGTGGTGATGCCGGCGAGCTCGTGAGCAAGCTCGAGCGTGGAGGCGTCGATCGAGAGGCGCCCGTGGATCTCGAGCTCCTCCGTCACGACGGTCATGGCGCGCATCGCGGCGGCGTTCGCGTCGCTGACGTAGAAGATGACGATCGGGTCGACCTTCGGCGGGATTGCCGGGGGCGACGTGGGGTTGGCGGTGGGTTCGAGCGTGGGAGCGATGCTGTTCATGCCATCGACTCTGGCTGGCATATCGGCAGACTCAACGGGACGGTTCTGCCGTTGTGCCGAGGTTCTGCCAGTCGGCTTCACTGCCGCATCCGGGCATGAGAAAGGCCCCGTGCCGATGATAAGTCGGTACGGGGCCGGTGGCCCATTGCTGATGGTTTGGTGGGTTCAGTTCAGCTCGTAGCTGGCCTGTCGCCTTCTTCGTGCGTGCTCGTACGTCTCGCGCTGAACTGCGGGATGCAGCAGTGTCGGCACCGGAGGCAGCGGCTGGAAGCCGAACGGGAGCTCGGCGGCAAAGCTGCGCGGCTTCGCCTCTTCCAGCGTGAGGATGTCGGTGAGCTTGCCGCCGTATACGGCGACGAGTTCGCCGACGGAGGTGAGGTACTTCTCGTAGGTGTCGAGGAAGTCGACGGCGTTGCCGTGCAGCACCCAGACGTGGACGAGCTCCAGGATGCCGATCTTGGATGATCCCGCGAGCTCCTCGGCGCTGGCCTTGCGGTCGTCGTAGAAGATGAATAGCTCCTCGAGTGCACTCGCGGCGAGCGAGTGCATCTGCGAGAGGCGGTTCGGCGAGGATGGGATGGTGAACGCCGGGCGTCCAGGTCGTGTGTGTGAATGGGCCATTGTGGGGTGGCCTCCTTCCGGATTGGAGGGGCCACCCTCGACTGCGTATTATATCACTAATGATAATGATTGTCAATAAGGCGACTGTGGTGCGCGGCTGAGGGAAACAGGTGCTCTCATACGATGAGAGGCATGGCCTTCGACTCCGCGACCGTAGTGAGCGAGCTGCGTCACCTGCTGATCGGGCAGTACGAGCGCGAAGGACAGCGGCGCGGCACGCGCACCGTCGACGCCTTCACCACTGTCGTCGGATGCCCGAAGACGAACGAGGAGTTCATCGCTGTCTCGGGCGTCGGCGTCGAGTGGACGAAGGAGGACACCTGGCAGCAGGTGAAGCGCGTTCTGGAGGCGCCGCGATCTGACTCGCCAGAGGCGAACGCCGCTCGGTACCTGCTCTACCTGCAGAAGATGTGGGTCACGCCCGGCTCGGTCGACGAGCGGGAGTGGCGACAGCAACGAGCGGCCGAAGTCCTGGGCCTGGACTGGGACAGCAACAAGTTCCGGTTCCGCGACGACCGCACGGTCAAGTTCGCGTCGGACATCGTCGACCGCGCCCTGATCGCGCTCCAGGATGCCCTCCTGACTGCGACGCAGTCGGCCGCGGCCCGCGCATCCGCGGCGGCGTCGCTGCACGCCGAGCATTCGATCGTTGCCTCGGGGTGGACGGAGGACGTCGAGGCGGAGCTTGTGCGTCGTCTTGCGCGGCTGCCGCTGCACTACCCGGCCCATCTGACGACCTCGATCCTCGCGCCGATGCTCAACCCGCACATCCGCGTTCCGGCAGACGACCCCGACCCGGACGCCGTACCGACCTTGCCGCCACTGTGGCGAGACGAGTCGGAGGACACGAGCGAGCTCCTGCGGGCCGCCGGCGCGCGGGCCTACGTCGTGGGCGAGCCGGGCACGGGCAAGTCGACCCTGCTGCGGAGTATCACCCTCACGCAGATGAAGGAACTGCCCGGCGCGGTGGGCGTGTTTGTACCGTTGATCGACTTGGCCGAAGAGCTCCCCGAACGCACCTTGCCGCTGCCGGAACTGCTCGGCGTTCTAATCGATCTCAGCGCACGCCTCTACGCCCCCGTCGACGCCGAGGCCCGGAAGCAGGTGCTGCGACGGCTGGAGGCCGACGACAGCACTGTGCTCTGTCTGGATGGCCTCGACGAGGTTCCCGAGGGCGCTCTCGCAGATCGGGTGCGGCGTGCGATCGAAGCTCTGGCGGACGTCCCGGGCGCGGTGGTCGTGTCCTCGCGGCCCGGGCCGCGGGTGAGCGTGCCCGCAGGCTGGGACACGGTCACGATGCAGTCGGTGCGCAGCGAGAGCGCGAAGCAGCTCCTCGAGTTGTGGTTCGAGAGCGCGGACGACCCCCGGAAGGCGCGGGCGCTCGCGATTCTGGAATCGGATGTCGCCTCTGACATCAGCGGCAGTCCGCTGCTGCTGGGGTTCGTGGCCTACGCGGCGAGCTTCGACCGTGAGTTCGACTCGCTCTCCGACCTGTATGAGCAGTACATCGCACTGACGCTCGAACGGATCTGGAAGACTGCCGGCCTTCACGAACCGAGCGACGTCGTCATCGAGAACCTGATGCACCTGGCCAGGCTCCTCGCCTGGCGGATGGCATACGGCGACGACGACCAGAAGGACGCAAGTCGGTGGCGCGAGAGCGAGACGCTCAGTCAGATACTCCGCACCGTGGAACGGCCCGATCGCGAAGACCTGGCTCGCATCGTGCAGGCCGAAGGTCTGTTCACGATGGCGGTCGCAGCAGCGTTGCGCCTGCACACCTCGTATCGCTGGGTGCACCGCACCGTGCAGGAGCATCTGGTCGCCATGTACATGCAGGAGCGTGAAGGCGGCGATCCATCGACAATGGTGGAGCGGCTCCTCGGGTTGCTCGCCAGCGGTGACGACTGGCGCGTGGTCGCTACCCACCTGTTCACGCGAATGACGTCGGACGCGCAGTTGGCGCTCATTCGCCGGCTCATCGACGCCCAAGACGACCCCCGATACATCACAGGAGAGCCGGACAAGCTGCTCGAAGGCCTCGCCGAGCATTTCCAGGACGAAGCCGCTCTGGCGATGCTTGCCGAAGACGCGCGCCAGCGCGGCGCCTGGCCCGCCTGGTTCTACGTCGACCCGGATGGCGCGCGTACCGCGCTCCTGGCGGCCGCAGACACCGAGGCCCCGATCGACGTCATCGGGGCCGACGCACCGCAGACCAGCCAGCACTTCGATGTCGACTATCTGCGCGACCTCATCTCGCGCCTAATCAAGAGACCGAAGCAGCACTACGGGGCGCTCCTGGAGGCGTGCATGGCGCTCGAATCCCGTGAACCGCTCGCCGGGGTGTTCGCATTCTTCGACGTCATCGCGGCCGGGCCGCCTGGACTTGCTCGGCACCCCTGGCCGAAGGATCTGCTGGAAGGCATGGACCTCGCGACCGTCGCGCAGCGGATCAGCGAGCATCCCGACCGCGCGGTGCGCTGGCGGCTGCTGCACTTCTTCATGTTCTGCCTGCACGGTATGGCGTCATTGTTCCTCGTGCCCGATGGGCCACTCGACCCCGTCGACTTCGACCTGGTGCAGATCGTGGAGAAGAAAATCATCGGCAGCGCGCACCGCCTCGGCAACACCATGCGGGGCGCGATAGCCGGCGACTACGGCGACGTCATCGCCTACGTCGCAGCCAAGGGACTTACCGCTGATGCCGTCCGAGAAGTCGTCGAGCATCCCTGGGGCATTGTCGGCGCCTGGGAGCACGTCCTGATCAACGGCGGCAACGCCGGGGGAACCGCCCTAATCCGCGACGAACCGCACAGTGCTGTCGAGGTGATGGCTGCGTATGACTCGGGGTGGCGCTCCGACCCTGAGCGGATGCGCCAGCTCTACCGGGCGTTCGCGGAGAGCATGCTCCGCCCGGACACCGTGGACACCGCAACCTTCACCGAGCTCTACCGGAAGGTGCTCTGCGACCCTGATCGCTCAGAGTTCGACTATGTGAACGCCCGTGTCGCCATTGAGGCGATCGAGAAGACTCTCGACGCGGTCATTCGTATCCGCGGGTACGTCGACATCGCGGAGGAGATTCTTCGGCAGGAGCCAGAAGCCTGGGCGGGCTCGGACGGCCGGATTCCCGTGCTGGAGGCATACCTCTCAGACCGATACCGCCAACGGGAAGACGACTGGGGCGACGAGGAGTACGAGCAGCACTGGCATGAGGTCTCCCAGGTGTTTTACGACGTCACGAACTGGGGTGCTCGCGCCGGCCTGCCCCTGATGCCGCTCTTCGTCACCCACTTCATGGAAGCGCCAACCACCAGAGAGCTGACCCTCGGCTCACTCAACCGGGACGTGCTCTCCATTCCGAGGAACCTCTCGTGGCTCGACCACACGATGATGCTCTTCTACCGATACTTCTGGCGTGAGAACCGATCGAAGTACCTCGCACCTCTGCTCACAGAAGGGACAGGCACCGATGGGCCTGCTTGACGATGCCGATGCACTCGAACGACGGAGGGCGGAGGAGGCTGCCGCGGAGCTTGCCCGAGCGGCCTCGCGGAAGGCTGCCTGGGTTCCCGAGTGGGCCCCGGAGCTCATAGCGCTGCTCGAAGAGCGGGGTATCACGCCTGTGCCCGTCTATGTGACTCACTCATTGAGCGCGGAGACACTGACGTACTCCTTCCGCGTCTTCGGTGGGAACCTCTTCCATCGGACAGCCACGAGCGAGTTCTGGGGCATGGCTTGGGCACTCGAGGGACGCCGTCAGGACAGCGAATGGGGCTGGCAGACTGTGTCGATCCTGCTCGGGCAGGACGGTTCCGTATGGAGCAACGGTAGCTACTACCCGGCGATCACAGCATGGTGGGTGGAGATCGTAAGCTCCGGCTCCTGGGCGCAGAAGTTCGGCCCTTATCGGCGGAGTGGGGCCGGAGGCATGATCGCCTATCCGCAAGTTGCCCAGAGCCACTGGGCCGGATTCCTTGAGCTCCAGCAATCTCGCCCAGAGACCATCAACCCGTCTGCCCGCGAGGATCTTCGGGAGTGGGTTGCAGTTCCGCTGGTTGCCGACATCGTCGCCGGCGCAGTAACGACTGAAGGCAGGGTACGACGCAAGACCGATCTGGGACGCTCAGACAGCGCAGTCACCGGCGCGCCCTCGGTATCCAGCTACACAGCCAGGCAGCGTCAGAAGATCCTCGAACGTATCGACCAAGCGAAGTCGGCGGAGCGAGAGGCGTTGGAGGAGGAACTGCGACTCTTCGACGGCTTCACACAGTAGGAATTCGGGCAGCTACCAGGACTCAGTCGAGGTGACTTTGCAGCCGTTCGTGCTCCTGTCGCTGGTGCACGACCGCGAGCACCTCGATGACCTGCAGCTCGTCGTGGATGCGGTACCAGACGAGGTACGGGAAGATCCTCAGCGCGGCGCGGCGGGCGTCACGGCGAAGAACGCGGAACGCATAGGGCGACTGGCGGATCGAGGTAATAGTCGCGGCGAGGTCGTCGGTGAAGCGGTCGACTTGCTCCGGGGCGTGCAGGGAGTACCAGTCCTGGGCGCGTTCGGCATCGCGTTCCGCGTTGTGGCGGAACAGGACGGAGTAGCTCACCGGACTCGGGCGCGCAGCGACGCCTCGACCTCTTCCCACGACCGGCCCGCGAGAGGCTCGGCGTCGGCCTCGGCCAGGCGCTGGTCGATGAGGGCAGCTTCTGCGGGGGAGACGGGCAGCACGTCGGCGTCGATGGAGGCCCAGAGCTCGTTGATCAGCTCGACGCGCTCGGCCACGCCGAGGCCCTTCGCCTGGGAGAGGAGCGTCTGATCGACCATGAGCACATGCTACCCGCCCCTGTCGACATCGGCGGGGACAATCGGGGGATGCGGATCGGCGGCGGGATCGTGCTCGGCATCGTGGCGACTGTCGTCGGGGCATCTGCGGCGTTCTGGTTCGCGCTCTCGGGGCTGATCTGGTCGGGCGGGTTCGCCCACGGCTACGGCTGGGAAGAGGGCGAAAGCGAACTCGGCGTCGCCCTCGGCGTGGCGGGGCTGTTCGGATGGCTGGTGCTACTCGCGCTGGCGATGGTCACGTTGCTCGCCGGCGCCACACGCCGCCCGCGGTCGTCACGGGTCACAGCGACGCTGGTCGTTGTCCTCAGCGCGGCCGTGGTGGCGACGTTGTGCGTCCTGGCGCTGCTGACGCCGCAACCGGCGAGCGAGTACCCGCTCCCGCCGTGGAACCGCGCGTGACACGTACAGCACGGCGTAATGAGCATCAGGAGTCCTTGAGCCATTCCTCCGGGAAAGCCGAGGGCTCTTCTTCGTACTCGTCCTGCAGACGGAGGATCTCGGCGGCGTGTGCCGTCGAGATACCGAGCAGGTGCGAGTAGTCGGCCAGGGTGAGATCCCAGGTGTCGAGGTCGGTCGCAGCAGCACGCAGCAGCAGCGCCACGCCAAGCCGATCGTCCTCGATCAGCTTGCGTATCCGCACCCCGAGCTCAGCGAAGGAGGCGATGCCGGTACGTGCGTCCGAGTAGTCGTACTCCAGCTGGATCGGCTCGACGAGCGTGCCGACGCTGGCGGCCCCGTCGTAGAGGCGGATCGTCTCGCGCACCAGGTGATCGAGAGCCTGGAGGTCGGGCGCGTGAATCGTCGCATCGGGCACGGCCGGGATCGTGGCCGTCCACTCGGCTCCGCTGAACGCGACGCGGACGCCGAAGCGGCTGGGCGACGCAGGCGCGCTCTCGGACTCGGTCATGGTGGAACGCTACGCGGCGCGTGTTGTGATTTCCACACTCTCGGGCGACCACTGGTGCCGCCGAGAGGACGCCGCACAGGCCTTGAAAGAACGGCCGCGATTCCTCATAGTCAGGGACGGATATGTAACGGAGCAGCTGCTCCAGGAGACCCCGACCATGAAAGGCAAACAGCTACACGACTTCCTCTTCGCCCTCTTCGACTACGCCGACACCATCGCTGAGATGATCCAGCCGGAGACGCAGGGATCGGCCGGCGAGCGAGAACAGGCGCACTACGCGAACACCAGGTACTTCCTCACACTCGTCTACGTCGAGTGGATCTTCGACAAGTACGCACGCGAGACCCTCTACGTCGCAGCCAAGGAATCCGGAGAGCTCGATCCTTCCGCCACGCTCCAGGAAGCGAACCGACGCCTTGATCTTCTCCGTCAGCGTCTCGACCACCTCACGCACGAGTACGACTTCGATGCCGACATCGATGGCACCCTGGACAAGCTCGCCGGCGAATGGCGCACCGCTGAGCGCGGCACGAGCGCGCCAGCTGCTACGAGCATCGAGCCGTCGGCTCAGTGAGCAGCGTTGTACGCCTCAAGGACGGTCGCGGGCACCCGGCCGCGGTCGCTGACCGTGTAGCCGTTGTCGTTCGCCCAGGCACGGATGGCGGCGAGGTCGGCCTTCTGGTCGACGCCCCGCTTGGTGCGCGAGCGATCTGACTTCGCCACGGCAGGGACAGGCGTCGCCACCTCGATGAAGGGCGCGAGCGCGTCGCGGAGCTTCTGCGCGTTCGGCGCGGACAGGTCGATGTCGTAGGAGCGGCCTTGGAGGGAGAAGCGGATCGTCGTCCCCTCGCCCTCATCGAGGACGGCACCGTCGAGGTCGTCGATGTACTGGGTGATCTGCTTGCGAGCCATGTCGTTGATTATGCCGAGAGGGACGCTGACACGTGGGGTTGCGCGCCGCCCCCAGCCTCAAAGCCGCAGAGCACGCTTCTCCTCTTCGCGAAGGTAGTAGACGGCCTTGTCGACCTTGGCGGTCAGTTCCTTCTGGGCGTCGAGTTGGGCATTGCCGTGAAGTCCAGCTCGCGTCGAGGCTTGCGAGACCTCAGCACCCACGCCACGCACTTCCGCAGCAAGCGAGTTTATCGAGGAGTTGAGCGAACTCGACATACGGCTGACGGCGCTCTCAAGATTGGCGAACCCGGCGATGACGGCGGACGTTGTGCGCCGCTGCTCCCAGATCTGAGCGAAGACGGCGTCGCGCTGTGCCTCGTAGACGATCTTGTTCAGAGTGCGAGTGATCGTCTCGGCAGCCTGTGTCGCGTTCGCGGCGTCAAGCTGTACGGGGAATGCCGGGAGCCGTTCCGTTCCGCCCTGACGGATGTAACTCCGCACTGCCTCAGCATGCTGGCGCAGGAGTTGAGCGATCCTCGTGAGGCGCTGGTTATAGTGGCCGAGGCAATCGTAGGCGTGCTCGACCGACTGCCAGAACGGCGAGTAGGCGTGCTGGCTGAAGTGCTGCCGAGCCTCGGCGCTCCAGCCGCGAGCGTTCGAGAGATCGGCCGGAAGCTGCTCGAACGCTTGCACGGCTTCGTTGCAGGCGTTTCGTGCTTGCGCAGCGGTTCCGTTGAGCTGGTCACGACGGCTACGCTCGCCCTCCTCGCGAGCACGGACTTCCCGCTCGCGCTCCGCGTTCGCTTCCTTTGCGTGTCCGGCTGCGGCTTCGATGCCAAAGATGAGCCCGCCACCGATTGCACCGACTATGGCGCCGGCAATCATCAGGTTGAAGCTCGAGGAACCGAGGAAGTGGATGCCGGTGAAGATGTCAAGCACGATGCCGACGACGAGACCGGCGATTCCCAGCCAGAAGCCGCAGACGATCGCCATCCATAGGGTGAATGCAACCGACCCCGCCTTGGTGTTTGCCATGTCTTCCTCTCCATCCCGAAGAGTAGTGGTAGCGGAGCCGCTGGATCGTTCGGGCTCACCGCCATCCGATCCACCGCTGCGCGATGTAGTCGAACCGCTCCCAGAGCGTCGGGGCGATGTCCGGTGCCGCTGGCACCACGTCTGCGACGCGGCCGAGTATCCGCTCGTCGCGTTCGTCGTCGCCGGTGAGGGCGATCTCGACCGTGCCCTTGCCGTCGCGTCGGCGGAAGATGAGCTTGCGGCTGATGTCGTTGAGGCGGTCTTCGGGGTACTCGATGATCTTCCAGGTGGCGAACTCGTTCAGGTTGCGCTCGATCGTGAGGCGCCCGCGCTTCGCGTCACGGACTTCGAGAAGCTGGCGGTTCAGACGCGCTTCGTACTCACGCGACGGCGCGAGCGACGCGCAGATCACGATACCTGCCCAGAACAGCATGCTGAGCAGCGGGACGAAGGTGTCCCGCTGCGGAAGATAGATGAAGAACCCGATGGCGAGCGCGATGCCGAGCACAGCGGCGTACCACTGCCAGGGCCGAGTCGGCGGCCCTTCCCAGTAGCGCCATTCGAGGATCGCTTCGTCATTACGGCGTCGGTCGTTCGTGTTCTTCGGTTTCGGGCTCATTCCTTTCGTCTCTCCTGGCGTTGCGCCGTTACGTTCACTCTGCTGCGGGGCTAGATCGAGCCCATGATGTCCTGCGTGTACTTTCCTCGTTGCTACGGCGCGAGTCCTCGTGAGAGGTTCTCGATTGCCGTCGCATTGTGGCTCTTCGGACATCCGGTGGGGGTCATGGGGTGAGGCCGCCGGCGGCGAGGAGCATGCGGAGC
>NZ_JAUF01000044.1:0-850 GCF_000585455.1 Microbacterium sp. MRS-1 | reverse complement strand
CGCTTTATCCAGCCAGCCCTGCAGCTGGGCGTTGAAGTCCGCCGACGAGGTGAACGTCCTCCCGGGCATGAACGAGGTCTCGAACCAGCCGTTGCGGCGCTCCACGATCCCCTTAGACTCCGGGTCGAACGGCTTCAGCTGCACGACCTTCGTCGCGAGAGTCCCCGCGAACGCGGCAACCCCCTGCGCGAGGCGGCCGCGCTGGCCGATGCCGGACTCGTTGTCCCAGATCAGCCGCCGCGGGACCGCGCCGAGCTGCTGAATCAGCTCCCACGACCCCAACAGCAGATCCTCCGTCTTCCTGGTCGGGAGCATCCGCGCCGTCACGAACCTCGAGTGCGCCGCGACGATCACCAACACCGGCAACAGCGCCGTCGTGCCGTCCTCGAGCGGAATCCTCCTGGGTGGGAACCACAGATCGCACTGCGCCGCATCACCCGCCGCCCACGACAGCCGATCCGCCGGATCCACGGGCCGATGCTCCGGCCGCAGCCGCTTCACGTTCTCCCGGAACCACGTGATCGACCCGCACCACTCGACGCGCTCCGCGATCACCGTCGCCGGCATAGACGGATGCTCCACGAGCAACGCCCGCACCCGCGCCTCGAACGGCGTGAACGACGTCTCCACCGGCGGCCGCTCATACTTCGGCGGCCGCTCGGACGCCAACGCTCTATCGACCGTGGACCTACCGATACGGAGCTGCCTCGCGACCTGCCGACGCGGAACCCCGTCCGCGACAAGCCGCCTGATCAACGCCCAATCTTCCACCGAGATCACCCACCCAATCTGCTCTGGGTGGCCTCGTTTTCGCCCGCCGTTTATGCGTCAGATTGGAGCGTCGCCGACA
>NZ_JAUF01000043.1:0-4035 GCF_000585455.1 Microbacterium sp. MRS-1 | reverse complement strand
CATCGGAGGGTGTTCCTGTTCTTCGCGGCCTGCTCATAAGCGGCCAGGCTGATCACGGTCGTGGTGGGTTCCGGGGTGCCGGTGAGAACCGCTGCGGCGCGCAACGCCGCCGTGCCGGGTGGGATGCGTTCTTTGCGGCGGTGCGGACGCCCGGGAGGGGCCGACGCCAGCGCGATCGCCTCCAGGGCGGTGACGTGTGCGGTGTCCCGGACGGTGACGCCGAGACCGGCCTGCGCGATCCGGTGTCGGGCGACGACCGTCCCGGCGGGTGTGGCGATGTCGATGGTGTCGGCGCCGAGCCGGTGCGAGACGGTGACCTTCGCGGCGGCCAGCTCGGGTGGGACGGAGTAGCGGTTGCCGCGCCAGTCGATCAGCGCCTGCCTGGTCGCGGTGCGCTCCTCCGCGACGATCACCGGGAACACGATCGGTGGCAGCGGGCGCAGCCGCTCCGCGGGGAACATCGCCGCCGCGGTGGTGCGCCCGTCGAGGTCTTCCCGCGGCCGGTCGTCCTGCCGTCTCGCGAACGCGTCGACGCGGGCTTGCGCCTGCTCGAGGGTGAGTTCGTCGGGGAGGTTGCGCCACCAGCGTTGCGCGGCGGTGTGGTTGTTCTTCTCGACCACGCCCTTCCGGTTCCCCGACCGCGGCCGGCAGGCCACCGCTTGAACACCGTGATGCTTCGCGATCGCGGCGAACATCGGCGTCAGGTCCTTCGTGGTCGGGTTCAGCACGGTCGCCATTCGATCGAACCGCCAGACCCGGGTGAGCCCGCCCAGCGCCGCGAGCAGCGTCGTCATCGCGGCCAGCAGATGCGGGACGTCCATCGACGGGGAAATCACCGCCCGCCAGACCCCCGAGTGCGCGAGCGACCCGACCAGCAGGAACACCTTCTTCGTCGGGAACCCCCAGGCGGTTGGCGGGTCGGGAAGCTCGAGCCAGTCGAACTGGGTCTCCTCCCCGGGCGGGTGCTCGATGACCGCGTTCGCGCGCTTCGTGACATGCGCGCAGGCCACGCAGGCCGGCCGCAGCGACCTGGTTCGGATCTGCCTGGTCAGCGTCGGATACGAGCCCGCGTAGCCGAGCGGGCGCAACTCGTCGAGCAGCGTCTGCGCCCAAAGATGCGGGTCCTCCGCGAGCCTCGCGGTCACGTAGTCAACGAACGAGTCGAACGGGTCCGGCGCGTGGACGCGGACGCCAGGCTGCCGCTCGCCGTTCAGGTAGGCGCGGATCGTTTTGCGGTCGTGTTCAGTGCGGCGGGCGATCTCGCTGATCGTCATCCCCTGCCGTTTCAGCGCGTGGATGTCCACGCTGCTCCTCTCTGAAAGCATGAGGAACGGGCCTCTCTCGAAGGCTGGTGTGTGGTCGAAGACCACCAGCATCGAGGGGGGCCCGCCTCATGCGACGGAGCGACCCAGGGCGGGGAATTTCGATGAGCAGAAGTGGGGAATTTCAGTGAGCGCCGTCAATGGATGGACAAGCTCGTCAAGACCCTTGGGATCCACTCGTTGTTTCGGGTGGGGTAGGCCGTAATCACGCGGGCATTGTTGACGGAAACGATGATCGTGGGATTCCACGTCGAAGTCGCCCCGTCGCTCCGGGTGATTACCAGCGGAGTGGAGTAGCAGTATTTGTTGCTTCCGACGTCGCTCGGAAGGCCAGGGGTGGGGCTGGTGAGTGATCCACCGACAGAGAAGGCCATCAGGTCGTCCCAAAGGGCGCCGCCGCCACCATAATCGATGAGATCCTGCCATTCCCCCTCGTGCTGACCACGAATGTGCACGTACCCACTATTGCCGTCTCCGCACTTCAGGTCGATGTTTCCGAGGTTGGCAGCGCTCCATGAGCTGATGACAACATCGCCGAAGCCAGCGTTGCAAAGCGCTATAGTGCCGGGGTCGAGCTGAGGAGTCACGGTGCCTTCTTCAGCAGCGCCGTTGTGAATGGAGGGAAGGTTCGACAGAGGGACTGTGATGCCTTCTTCAGGGAGCGAAGGACGGGGCGGACAGCGTGCCTAGGAGAAGCGCAACAACGGCTGAGGCCCCGATGCGACCCTTCATGGTAGTGACTCCTTTCGTCTAGGGAGGCCGCAGGGCAGGTACTTAGTCGGCGACCCACCACTCTGATTGGTGATTGGAGCCTGACCCGGTTTCCCGGACGGTTCTTGTGTGTTGATCATGCCGCGATTTCTGCGGCGGTGTGAAGGGCTTCGTAGTCGGCGGGGCTGAGGTCGCCGAGGCTGGTGTGCCGGCGGCGGGGGTTGTAAAAGCCCTCGATCCACTCGAACATCGCCGACGCGAGCTGCGCCCTCGAGTCCCAGCTCGTGCGGTCCAGGAGCTCGCGTTGCATCGTCGACCAGAAGCTCTCGATGAGTGCGTTGATGCTCCTATAGTTGTCAACTCGCGATTTCGCCGGTCCTGGGGTCGGTTCTGACGAGGTGGTAGACCTCGCGGATGACGTAGCGCTTGAGGCACCGGATGATGTCGCGTTTGCTCTTGCCCTCGGCGGTGCGGCGGGCGACGTAGGCGATGGTCGGCTCGTGGAATCTCATCCTCACGATCACGGTCCGGTAGATCGCGGCGTTGAGCTGCCGATGCCCGCCGTGGTTGATGCGATGCTTCCCGCTCGTCATCCCTGACCCGGTCGGGACGGGGCTGATGCCGGCGAGTTTCGCGAATGCGGCTTCGCTCTTGATGCGCTCGGGGTTGTCGCCGGCGACGATGAGGATCTCGGCGGCAGTGTCGACACCGATACCGAACTCGTCCAGCAGGTGCGGTGCCCGCCGAACAACGAGCTGCTCGATCTGTGCTTCGAGTTCGGTGATCTCGTCGTTGAGCGCAATCCAGCGCTTCGCGATCGACCGCAGCGCGTGACGGTTCGCGTCCTCCGGGGTGTCGAGTCCGCGGGGCCGGAGCGCGGCGCAGTGACGGGCGATCATCTTCTGCGTCTTCCGCGCCGTCTCGCGTCGGAGGTCCTCGGTGGCGTGGACGAGCATGGCTTTGAGGGTGATCATCGCGCTGGTGCGATCCTTGACCGCGGTGTCGTGGGCGACTTTCAGTTGCCGGATCATCTCGACTGCGCCGTCGGCGGACTTCGGGACCGCGGTCGCGAATCCCGCGAGGACCGCCCGGGCGGCGTTTTCCGCGTCGAGGGTGTCGGACTTGCCGTTCAGGCGGCGCAGGCGTCGGTCGGGGCGGGCTACCTCGATCACCTTGTGATCGTTCCGTCGCAGAAACGATGTCAGTCCGGCCCCGTAGGAGCCGGTGCCTTCGATGCCGAACGCGATGATCTTCCCGAACCCGCTCGCCCACGCCAGCAGCTGCGTGAAGCCCGCTGTGTCGGTTGCGATCGTGAGGGTCGCGAGAATGCCGCCGATGGAGTCCATCACCGCGGCGACGTGGATGTGCTTGTGGGTGTCGACGCCGATCACGACGTGCCCGGAACGGGCGTGCTCGAGTGCGGTCATGTTCTTCGGTCCTCCTGCCGGATAGCGTGGTGTCACGCTGTCGCCGGCGGGTGGACAGGACTGTCATGGGGACGCGTTGTCGAGACTGCTCCAGGCTCCTATCAGGTCACGCCCGATCCGGCGGCAGCGGTTACTGCGCGCCCGGCCGGAGGCTCGACAGATCAACGCCAAGGCACCCTGTGGGCCAATCGTCAGCAAGGGTCAGAACGCTCCGGCCAGGACTTCCTCATCCTTGCGGGATGCGGCAGAAACAGACTGACAGTCGACGCTGGAGGCTACTCTGCCCATCGATCCGAGGAGTCCGGCTTGGCGGAGTCGGTGCCCGAAGAGCCAGCTGGTGTATTGCGCTCCGCGATCCGCGTGAACCACAGTCCCGGGCTCGGGGCGGCGTCGCCACCTGGCCATCTCGAGCGCGTCGACAACGATCTCCGCGGTGATGCGATCCGAGATCGACCAGCCCACGATGCGCCTGGAGTGGGCGTCGATCACCGCAGCGCAGTAGACCCATCCGTCCCTCGCTTGGATTCCAGCGATCGTCGCAACACCGGTGGCGAGGAGCAGCGATGCCGGCACGG
>NZ_JAUF01000042.1:0-15850 GCF_000585455.1 Microbacterium sp. MRS-1 | reverse complement strand
GCAAGCCCAGCGCTGACCGTGTCGCGCAACGCAACGGGTACCGGCACCGCGACCTCGACACCCGCGTCGGGACCATCGACGTCGCCATCCCGAAGCTGCGGCAGGGGACGTACTTCCCGGACTGGTTGCTGGAGCGCCGCAAACGCGCCGAGACCGCGCTGATCACCGTCGTCGCGGACTGCTACCTCGCCGGGGTGAGCACCCGCCGGATGGACAAGCTGGTCAAGACCCTCGGGATCCACTCCCTCTCCAAGTCCCAGGTCTCGCGGATGGCGGCTGAGCTCGATGAGCACGTCGACCAGTTCCGGCACCGGCCCTTGACGATGCCGGCCCGTTCACGTTCGTCGCCGCCGACGCGCTGACCATGAAGGTCCGCGAAGGCGGGCGTGTCATCAACGCCGTCGTGCTCGTCGCGACCGGGGTCAACGCCGACGGGCGCCGCGAAGTCCTCGGCCTGCGCGTCGCGACCAGTGAGACGGGAGCGGCCTGGAACAGCTACTTCGCCGACCTCGTCGCCCGCGGACTGGGCGGGGTGCGCCTGGTCACCTCCGACGCCCACACCGGGCTCATCGAGGCGATCGCGGCGAACCTGCCCGGCGCGGTCTGGCAGAGATGCCGCACGCATTACGCGGCGAACCTGATGAGCGTGACACCGAAGGCGATGTGGCCGGCGGTGAAAGCGATGCTCCACTCCGTCTACGACCAACCCGACGCCGACAGCGTTCACGCCCAGTTCGACCGTCTGCTGGACTACGTCGACGACAAGCTCCCCGACGCGTTCGAGCACCTCGGCGCGGTCCTCGCCGAGCAGACCGACGAATGGGCCGAAGGCCGCCGCTACCTCGGCCTCGACATCGTCGCCAAAAGCAGACACACCCTCATCGCCGACACCGACATCGAGGAGGTGACCGACACCACCCTCGAACTCAGCGCCTAACCCCTCAAATCGAAGGACCAAGCGCTACACCACTGCCGGGGACTTGACCAGCGAGCGCAGCGAGTCGAAATACCTCGCGACCGCCTCTCATCGGAGGCACCCCGGGGCCTTTGAGCCGGTCTGGGGCCGGTCGCAGCAAGGAAGTGCGGAGACCCCGGCTGGCCGGCGTTCGGCACCGGGCGGATGACGAAGATCTGGGATGCCGCGCCGCGCGTGGCCCCGCAGCGACGGGCAGCCGTCGTCGACGCACTGGGGTAGGGCAATTCGACTCGGCGCGCGGCGCGGCGCCCAACGACCGAGAAATGCTCGATGAACGGCATCCGTCCACAGGCTGAATACTCGCGGTGGCGCTCGACGCGATTCGCGGGGTAGAGTCACTCACGACGCACGCGTGACAGCCGGGGGGTTGGTCCGCAGGAGACGGGGGTCTTCGCGTCGTCTTACTGGGGGTGGACGGATCTCGATCCGTCCGTCGGTTTGCTGGGGGCAAAATGCCGACTGCACTGCTGCGTTCGTCCGTGCTGGGGATCACACGATGAGCGCGCTTCACGACGCCACGGGCATCGCGACGACCGGGTTCGTTTCCCCGTTCCCGACCATCGCGTCCCGCGCGTCCGCGGCCGCACCACCGTCGCGTGCTCTCGAGCGCCGACAGTCGTGGGAACGTCGCTACCGCTGGATCCTGCGCACGAGCGACGCCGCCGCCGTCGTTTTCACCTGCGCAGTGGCCTCGGTGGTCTCGATCGGCGCGGTGAGCGGCCCGCTCGCCGTCGCCGATCCTGGCCTCGTCTTCCAGATCGCCGCCGCGACGGCCGTGATCTGGCTCCTGATGCTCTCCGCCTTCGCAACGCGAGACGTCAAACTCATCGGCTCGGGCGCCGCCGAGTACACCCGCATGATCCACGCGACCGGGTTCGCGTTCGGTCTTCTCGCGATGATCGATGTGGCCATCGACGTCGACGGCATCCGCGCGCAGCTCTTCGTCGCGCTGCCGCTGGGCATCGGCGTCCTGCTGTTCGAGCGCTGGCTCTGGCGCCGTTGGCTCATCCGCCGTCGACTGGCGGGCGCGTACACGACGCGCGCGATCGTGGTCGGCGACCGCGCGGACGTCGAGTACGTGATCCGCTCGATCGCCGATCCCGGCCTGGGCTACCAGGTGGTCGGCACCTCGCTGCGCGGCGACGAACTCGACAGCCTGCGGGTCGGCGACGCCATCTATCCAGCGATGCGCACGCACAGCGTGGCCGAAGCCGCCGCAGCGCTCGACGCCGACACGATCATCATGGCCAGCCGCGGAGACGAAGGCGCAGACGAGATCAAGCACCTCGCCTGGCAGCTGGAGAACACCGCCGCCGAGCTGGTCATCTCCAGCCGCGTCTCCGATGTCGCCGGGCCGCGCATGTCGCTGCGGCCCGTCGAGGGCCTGCCGCTCATCCATGTCGAGATCGCGTCGTTCACCGGTCGCGCCTACGTCGCCAAGCGTGCGCTCGACATCGCGGTCGCCTCGATCGCGCTCTTTTTCTTCGCACCGATCGCGGCGGTCATCGCCATCGCGATCAAGCTCGACTCGCCCGGCCCGCTGTTCTTTCCCCAAGCACGGGTCGGTCGTGACGGCCACGAGTTCCGAATGATCAAGTTCCGCTCGATGGCCGTGGATGCCGAGGAGCAGCGCGCTGAGCTGCTTGCGGCGAACGAGGGCGCGGGCCCGCTGTTCAAGATGCACAACGACCCTCGGGTCACCCGCGTGGGTCGGATCCTGCGGAAATACTCGCTCGACGAGGTTCCCCAGTTCTGGAACGTGCTGATCGGCGACATGAGTGTCGTCGGCCCGCGCCCTCCTCTTCCCAGCGAAGTCGCGACATACGACGACAGCGTCTTCCGTCGTCTCTACATCAAGCCGGGCATCACCGGCCCGTGGCAGGTCGGCGGACGCAGCGACCTCAGCTGGGAGGAGAGCGTCCGGCTCGACCTGCGGTACGTGGAGAACTGGTCGGTCGTCGACGACCTCCAGATCATGTGGCGCACTGTGCGCGTGATGGTGCGGTCCGAAGGAGCTTACTGATGACGTCTATCCTGAGCCGGCCTGTCGCGGAGGCGCCCACAGCTGTCGTCCCGGACGGGGCACTTCGGATCGCGATGATCGGTACGCGCGGTGTTCCCGCGTCGTACGGCGGCTTCGAGACCGCTGTGGAGGAAGTCGGCAAGCGGCTGGTGGAGCGCGGTCACGACATCACGGTGTACACCCGCGGATCCGAGCACCGTGAACGCGAATACCTCGGGATGCGGGTCGTGCACCTGCCGGCGCTGCGACAGAAGCAGCTCGAGACCCTGAGTCACACCGGGCTGTCGGCCCTGCACGCGGTGAGCCGCAAGGCTCCGGATGCGGCTTTCGTTTTCAACGCCGCCAACTCTCCGTTCGTGCCGCTGCTGCGCGCTCGCGGCATCCCTGTCGCTCTTCACATGGACGGCCTCGAGTGGAAGCGTTCGAAGTGGGGCGCACGAGGTCGCGCCTATTACCGGTGGGCCGAGCAGTTCGGCGTGCGGTCCGCAGATGCCCTGATTGCGGATGCACCCGGCATAGCCGACTACTACGCCGACCAATTCGGTGTGCCTACAGAACTCATCCGCTACGGCGCTCCGATCATCGAAAGCGCTCCGATCGACGGCATCACCGCGTTGGGCCTTCGACCCGACGGCTACCATCTCGTCGTCGCGCGCTTCGAGCCTGAGAACCATGTGCTCGAGATCGTCGAGGGTTACCGAGCTAGCGGGGCAGCGGCGCCGCTGGTGGTCGTCGGCTCAGCGCCCTATGCGGCTGAGTACACCCAGCGCATCCACACCGCGGCGGCGGGCGACCCGCGCATACGACTTCTCGGTGGCGTGTTCGACCAGGATCTGCTTGACGCGCTGTACTTCCACGCCCGCACCTACGTCCACGGGCACTCCGTGGGCGGCACCAATCCGTCACTGCTGCGAGCAATGGGAGCCGGCACCGCGGTCATTGCCTGGGACGTGAACTTCAACCGCGAGACACTCGACGACCTCGGCTGGTTCTTCGAAGACGCGAGCGAGGTCGAGCGCCACTTCACCGACCTGGAGCTGGATCGCGAACAGGTACCCACCCTCTCGGCCGCCGTACAGGCGCGCGCGAAGGACAACTTCCGCTGGGATGACGTCGCGACCGCCTACGAGAACCTCGCAGGACGCATCGCGGCCGGCTCATCCGTGCACGCATCTGCGCGGCGGGCACAGCGCGTCGGTGCGACGGTCTGACACAACGAGCGCCCGTGGGCGCATCGCGCCCGGCCGTGTCAGTTCGTGGGGGCCATGAGGGCGACGAGACGCTCCGACAGCCGAACCGCCTCACGAACGCGCCTGGTGTGCTCCGCGAGCCGCGAGCCGTGCGCGTCCGGGAGATCGAGGGGATCGGCGGGTGCTCGCCGCCACGGGGACTGCCGTCCTGGCCCAACCCGCCTGTCGGTCACCGGCAGCCTGCCACGATGAGCGTTCAACGCCGCGACGAACTCGTCGACGTCACCGGATGCCGGCGCGAAGCGGCGCTCGGCGGCGGTCTCGCCCAGCGCGACGGCTTCGGCGATCGTGAACACCCGCGAGCGTGAGCGCGGCGACATGACGGCCACGGCGGCCCGCTCCTCGCGTGTGGCGCCGAGGATCAGCCTCGCTGACTCGATGAGCTCCGCGCTCAGCCGCTGGGCACGATGCTCGGTTGCTGCCTGACGGCTACGTTCGTCCACGCCGACCGTTTCGGCGGTGACCGCACAGATCATCGCACCGGGCTGCGCCAACCGTCCCGCGCTGACCACATCGACACGCACACCCCCCTCGCGGGCGGCGGTCGCAAAGCCGATGGCCATCGCGGGCGAACGACAGACGTTGGCACTGCAGACCATCAGAACCCGCGTCACGCCTCGCCCCCGTCGTCGTCACGACCGACCCACCACGTCGGCCTCTCGCGGCCGCATGCACGCGCAGCGGCCGAAACGGCTATCCTAGTGTCCTGCGCGCTTGGGGGACTTGCGCGCGAGCCGGCAGTGGGGTCACGCAGGCGCGTTCGCTCGGGTGGTGAGACGCCGATGCGTGTAGCGTCTCGCGGACACTCCGGCGCATTGGGGGCAGAGTGAACGTGGGGACACAAGATCGGACGCGGCGCGAGCTGCGCGAAAGCCGTCTTTCAGACCATCGGGACGACGGCGGTGGCGCAAGCCGCGGGCCGAAGAGGGGCATCTCGCAGATCCGCGACCTCGGCAGCCGTCGCGGGACCATCCTGTCGCTGCTCTCGAGTGCCGGAGCGCGTTTTCTCGTCCTACCGGTGAGCGCCATCCTCGGCATCGTGGTCACGCGCCTCATCATCGACCACTTCGGCATCGACACCTACGCCCAGTACATCCTGCTCGTCGGCATCGCCGGGCTCATCCCGTTCAGTGATCTGGGTCTCACCGCGGCCATCATGAACGCCGTCGCGGGGGCAGATGACCCCCGTCGGGACAACAATCTGCGACTCGTCCTCGTGTCATGCCTGCGACTGCTCGCGGGTTGCTGCGTGACGGTCGTCAGCGTGGCGCTCATCCTGTACGCCACGGGCCTCTGGCCGACGCTCCTCGGTTCAGCGCTCACGCCCGAAACGGGCGCCCTTGCCGCGACGCTCTGCCTCGCCGTGTTCGGCTTCAATCTGCTTATCGCGTTCGGGCAGCGCATCCTCGCCGCACTCGGCATGAACGTCGTCGTCGTGCTACTCAGTGCCCTGCAGACCCCGATCGTGCTTCTCGCACTCTGGGCCATGATCCAGCTCGGTGCCGGCGGCGGCTACATCGCCGTCGCCTCCTACCTCGCCACCGCCCTGATCAGTGGGCTGGCGATCCTCATCGCCGCGCGGATGATCAGCCCGATGCTCGGGAGCGCCCTGCGCGGCGCTGTCGACCGCAAGGTCAAGGGTGCGCGGGTGTTCAACACGGCGTGGCCGATGCTGATCCAGATGATCGCGCTTCCGATCGCGATGTCGTCGGACCGGCTCGTGCTCAGCCTCGTCGGCACGGTGTCGGATCTGACCCAATACAGCCTCGCAAACCAGATCTTCTCGCCGGTGCTCGCCGTCGTGACCACCGCCGGTTTCGCCCTGTGGCCCGTCTTCGCCAAAGCACGATCGACCGGCACGAGGGCGCCCGTCTCGCCCGGCAAGATGTCGTTGGTGTTCGCGGGCGCCGCGGCACTCGCGGCGCTGATCCTCGCCGCCGCGTCGGGCTGGCTCTCCGAGGTCGCCTCCGGCGGCAAGATCCACCTCGACGCGCCGCTGCTCTGGGCATTCGGCGTCTTCATCGTCCTCCAGTCGGCGAAGTACCCGTTCGGCATGTACTTGACGGATGCCTCCGGTCTGCGCTTCCAGGCGTTCTTCATCCTCGGGATGCTGCCAGTGAACCTCGGACTCACGATCACCCTGATCCCGGCGCTCGGAGCCGTCGCACCCGTGCTCGGCTCGATCATCGGCGTCCTCTTCTTCCAGTTCATCCCCAACTGGTTCCTCGTCCGCCGACGGCTCGCCGCACTGGACGCGCGCACGCTGGAGAAGCACGTCACCGCGAGCACGGAGGTCGACGCGTGAGCGCGGACGCCCGCGCTACCGAGGAGCGCACCATCCTGGCGGTGCACCCGGGAGCGGAACTGTTCGGTTCGGACCGCATGTTTCTGGAGAGCGTCATCGGGCTCGCCGGACGGGCGCCGGTGCTGGTCGCACTGCCGGAGGAAGGACCGCTCGCCGACCGCATTCGCGCCGCCGGCGTCACGGTCGTCACGGTTCCCATGCTCGTCCTCCGAAAGTCCCTGCTGCGCCCGCGCGGCTGGTGCGCCCTCGTTCGCGACTCGCTGCGTAATCTCCGCAGCGCGCGGCGCCTCATCAGCCAGCACAGGCCTGCAGCGGTGTATGTCAGCACGGTCACGCTTCCGCTGTGGGGACCGCTCGCGCGCCTTCACCGCGTGCGCGCGGTGACACACGTCCACGAAGCGGAATCGACCGCCAGCGCGGTGGTTCGGCGGATGCTCTACGCACCGCTGCTCGCCGCCGACCGCATCGTCGTCAACAGCGAGTTCAGCCGACGCACACTCCTTCGGTCCTACTCCGCGCTCGCGGCGCGCACGGAGATCGTCCTCAATGGCGTGCCGGGGCCCTCCGCCCCCACGCCGCTGCGCACGCAGACACCCGACCCCCTGCGCCTTCTCTTCGTCGGGCGCCTGTCGCCGCGCAAGGGGCCGCAGGTCGCCGTCGCAGCGCTGGGGCTCCTCACCGAGGAAGGCACGAACGCCACACTGGATGTGCTGGGCACGGCGTTCACTGGATACGAGTGGTTCGAGCAGGAGCTGCGCGACCAGACCGAAAGACTCGGACTCGTCGACCGCGTCCGTTTCCTCGGCTTCGAGAGCGACGTATGGCCTCGCCTGGATGCGGCGGACATCCTCCTGGTGCCGTCCATCGTCGACGAGCCGTTCGGCAACACCGCTGTCGAGGGCGTGCTCGCCCAGCGCCCGGTCGTCGCCAGCGATACGAGCGGGTTGCGTGAAGCGGCGGGCGGCTACGCGTCGACCCGACTGGTCACCCCCGACGACCCGCGCGCACTCGCCGACGCGGTCGCGGGATTCTGCGACCAGTGGGCGGCGGTCGCCACCGCGACCGGGCGCAGCGCCGCGGAGGCCGACGAAAGGCACCACACCGACCGGTACCGCTCGAGTGTCGCGGGGCTCGTCACCGCCGTTCACCGGCAGACGACGCCCGGTGCGGCCGACGGACGCGCGGCGCTACGCTCGGGTACCGACCGGCTGAAGGGACAGACGCGGTGACGCTCCACGACTATTTCTCCGCACTGCGAAAGCGATGGGCGCTGCTTCTCGTCCTCACCATCCTCGGTGCGGCCCTCGGTTACGGGTACGGGACGCTGCAGACCGACACGTACCGCGCCCAGTCCTCCGTCGTGATCGTGCCGGCTCGTGGGGACACCACCAGTGAGCTCGTCCAGGGATCGAACTACGTCCAGGGGCTCGTCGCGACCTACACGGTGGTCGCCACGTCTCCCGTGGTCCTCGATCGGGTCATCGCGAGCCTGAGTCTCGACACGACCTCGCGCGACCTGGCGCGCATCGTGAGCGTCAGCTCCCCTCTCGACACGACCGTGCTCGAGATCGCCGTGACCGGCGCGGATCCCGGCCAGATCACCCGCATCGCCAACGCCGTGTCGACTGAGCTCGCGGATGCCGTGGAGAATCTGTCACCCCGGACGACCTCCTCCGGGCCCGCGGTGCGCGTGGAACAGATCAGCCCCGCAAGCGAACCGCGCTCTCCCATCGCGCCCAACACGCGCCTGCTCGCCGTCATCGGCGCCCTCATCGGGCTGCTCGCGGCGGCGGTCATCGCCATCCTGCGACAGGTCCTGACCACACGCCTCGTGTCGCGCGCGGACATCGCCGAGGTCACCGATATCGCCGTCCTCGGCCAGATCCCCGTCAACACGACGGGGGTACCGCTGGCCGTCGCCGTTCGCGACACCGCGTCGGGCTCGCTCGCCGAGGCGGTGCGCACCGTCGCGGCATCCCTGCGCTTTGCCAACGTGGACGGCGAGGCGAAGGTCGTCCTCGTGACATCGCCGGAATCCGGCGACGGCAAGTCCTCCATCGCTCTCACGCTCGCCGCGATCGCGGCCGAGCAGGACCAGCGGGTTCTGCTCATCGACGCCGACCTGCGCCGGGGCACCGTGGCCGACGTGACCGGCTTCGAGGGCGCGGTCGGTCTGACCACCGTGCTTCTGGGAGATGTCACCGTCGATGACGCCGCCGAAGCATGGGGAGAGTCGGGGCTGCGCGTGCTCACCAGCGGCGCGACGCCGCCGAACCCGGGTCAGCTGCTCGCTTCGGGTCATCTCCGGCAACTGCTCGCACAGGTGCGAGAAGAGTTCGATCTCGTCGTGGTCGACAGCCCGCCGGTGCTCGCCGTGAGCGACGCACTGTGGCTGGCGCCGGCCGTCGAAGGGATCATCGTCGTCGCTCGGTCGCGGCGAACGAAGCGCGAAGCTCTGGCTCGCACACTCGCCGAACTCGAGGCAACGCGCACACGGATCATGGGCATCGTGCTGAACGACGTGAAGCGTGTGGCTTCGAGCCCCTACTACGAGAGGGCCGAGGTCCCTCACGCCGGTCGGTCGACATGGTTCTTGCGCGGTCGTCGACGAGGCTGAGGCCCGCCTCCGCCTGGCGGACACCGATCAGCGGAGAGGCGCTGATGGCGTTCGCGGTCGCCGTGGCGTCCGCGCAGCGGATCCGACTGCCGCTGGACATCCCGCTCGGCGTCGCCGTCTGCGCGCTGCTGCTGCCGGTCACACTCCGCGCGCTGCGTCAGTACCGGTTCGCGCCGACGATCGCGGTCTTCGCGGTCCTGGCGATCGCGAACGGCATCGTCCTCACCGAGCTCACGCGCGGGTGGGCCGGGACGAGCACGCGCATGGCGACAGCGAACTCGATCCTCCTCCTCGGGGTGGTCGTCACCGCGATCGCGCTCCTCTGGGTCCGCTCCCTCATCGGAGCGCAGATGATGGTCCTCGGGTTCGGGGTAGGAGTGCTGCTGTCGGTGGCATCTCGGGGAATCAACTGGGACAACCCGTGGAAGTTCACCTTCGCGGTTCCGTGCATCCTGATCGCGCTCTCTTTACCGCGCGTTTGGGGACATCGGCGAGCCCAGATCGCGGTGCTCCTCGTCCTCGCGGCGGTGTCCGCCCTCCAGGATTCCCGCTCGCTCACCGGCATGCTCGTCGTCGTCATGGCGCTCCTCTTCACGCAGGGGGCGCCGGGAACGTCGACGTCAGGGCGCGCCGCCCTGGTCGCGACCCGCGTCGCGCTCGTCGGCGTGGGCGGATACTTCCTCATCCAAGCCGCACTCCTCGACGGGGCGCTGGGCGAACAGGCCCAGGCGCGCTCCGTCGCCCAGATCGAGCGGTCCGGTTCTCTCCTGACGGGTGGTCGCCCGGAGTTGGGCGCCTCGATCGCGTTGCTCACCGCCCATCCGTGGGGATACGGGTCGGGCGTCTTCCCCACCGGCGAACAGGTCCAGGTCGCTAAGCAGGGTATGGTCGCTCTCGGCTACGACCCCGACAACGGCTACGTCAATCGCTACATGTTCGGCAACGGGTTCGAGGTGCACAGCCTCACCGGCGACCTCTGGATCCTCTTCGGTGTGCTCGGCCTCGCCTTCGCCGTCGTGCTCGCCCTCGCCGTCGGAGCGAGCCTCGTCATCCGGCTGGCATCGGGGACGGTGAGCGCTGTCGGTGCGTTCCTCGCACTGCGGCTGATGTGGGACCTCGCGTTCAGCCCGATCGGAAGCGCGGCACTCACCCTCGCCGTGACGCTGGCGGTGCTTCTGCCCGCCGTCGGTGAACGGAAGCCGCCACCCGCATCGCCGTGACGTGACATGAGGTGAGAAGTGTCTCATGTGGAAAGCGGGCTGTTTTCGCCGTGTTTACATGAACCTGCTCCTTCCCGTCCGCGCCACCCCGAAAGCGCTCCCCATGAGACGAACAGCACTTCCGCGCACCCTCGCACGCGGTCTGGTCTCCGCCTGCGCCGCGACCGCACTCGTCGTCACGAGTCTCGCCGTCGCTCCCGCCGCGACCGCCGCGACGACCGGCACCGATACCTTCGAACGCTCCGTGGCGAGCGGATGGGGTCCCTCCATCGACGGGCGCTCGTGGACGACGACAGCACCGTCGTCGACGAGCGTGGCGGGCGGGTCTGCCCGGGTATCCTCCGATCCCGGAACACAGACCACCCAGACCCTGTCCGGCGGGATGCCGCAGGATGCCACCCTCTCCGCGCTCCTCTGGCCGGAATCGCGCACGGCGACCGGAAACGGCCCCACGATCTCCCTCGTCGCCCGCTCGGAGGGCAAGACCTCTTACCAGGCGCGCGTGCGCTTCGGCACGAGCGGCGTGAACCTCTGGCTCAGCCGGATGGATGCGCGCGGCGCC
The DNA here is from genome assembly GCF_000585455.1 of Microbacterium sp. MRS-1. Taxonomy (NCBI): domain Bacteria; kingdom Bacillati; phylum Actinomycetota; class Actinomycetes; order Micrococcales; family Microbacteriaceae; genus Microbacterium; species Microbacterium sp. MRS-1. The sequence goes on along the minus strand of NZ_JAUF01000042.1, from coordinate 4,897 downwards.
GAGAGCGTGCTCGCCTCGAGCAAACCGATCGCCTCGATCGCCGCGGGTCAGAAGGTTCGTGCGGAGCTCTCCGTGTCGGGACAGTCTCCCGTCGTGCTCAAGGCCCGTGTCTGGATCGATGGGGCGGCCCAGCCCACCTCGTGGCAGCAGACCATCTCGGACTCGTCCGACGCCCGCGTGCGCGCGGCGGGATCCGCCGCGGTCAGCACCCACCTGTCCTCGGGCTCGCCGGCGATGGCGGTGCGCGTGGACGATGTGACCGTACTCGCCGCCACCGCGGCATCCACCCCCACGCCGGAGCCGACGGCGACGGCGACGCCGACACCCACCCCAACGCCGACAGCGCAGCCTGGGTCGACGACCGCCGGAGCGACGGCGGGCAGCGCCGCCGTCGGATCCACGCGGTACACGGTGCCCGCGGGTGCCATCTACGCGGCGGCGAAGGGCACGCGCACCGGAGCCGGAACCGCGAACAATCCCTACGGGAGCGCAGCGTACGCCGTCGAGAAGGCTCCGAACGGATCCACGATCGTGCTGCGCGGCGGCACGTACCGCGAGTCTGTCTACATCGGCTTCAACAGGAAGCTCACGATCCAGTCGTACCCCGGCGAGGCCGTGTGGTTCGACGGAAGCTCGCCGGTGAGCGGGTGGACGAAGTCCGGATCCACGTGGGTCGCGAACTGGAGTCACCCATTCGACCGCCGCGTCTCATTCAATGCGAACCTCGACGAGACGGCGCGCTTCACCGACTCCCGCAACCCCCTCGCCGGCTACCCCGAACAGGTCTGGATCGATGGCGAGCCGCTGCGCCAGGTCGGCAGCGCAACGCAGGTCACGAGCGGGACCTTCTTCGCAGACACGTCCGCGAAGCGCCTGATGATCGGATCGGATCCCTCCGGGCGCCGCGTCGACGCGAGCACCCTGACCCGCGCCATCCAAGTGCAAGGCACGGGAACGACCCTGCGTGGCTTCGGGGTGCAGCGCTACGCGACGACCCTCAACATGATGGGGACCGTGACCGCCGAAGTACACGACATCACCCTGGAGAACCTCGTCGTGCGCGACAACGCGACGATCGGCGTCTACGCCTGGAACGACAACCAGACGCTCAACAAGCTGACGGTGACGGGGAACGGGATGCTGGGCATCGGCGCGAACGGCACGCACGACCTCCGCATCACGAACTCGGTCGTCAGCGGCAACAACACGCAGGCCTTCAAACCGGCCCCCGTGTCCGGCGGCATGAAGCTGTCCGGGATCGACAAGGGCCTCATCTCCGGCAATGTCGTCGCCGACAACGACAGCGCGGGTGTGTGGTTCGACGTGAGCTCCTACGATCTCACCGTCACCGGCAACCGGGTCACCGGCAACTCGACGACCGGGGTGCAGGTCGAGATCAGCGAGAAGGCGATCATCGCCGACAACTACATCTCGGGCAACGACATCGGGCTGCAGATCAGCAACAGCGGATCCGTACAGGTGTGGAACAACGCGATCGACGGAGTGAAGCGCGCGTTGAGCTTCACGCACGACAGACGTCGCCAAGAGGTGTCGTCGCTGGCATCCAAGATTCCGTGGGTGATGAAGAACATCACACTGCGCAACAACGCCATTTCGTACAGCGCGGGCGGCTCATGCCCGATGCTCACGCAGGACTACAGCCAGAAGATGTACGGCAACGACTTCGGCATAAGCCTGGACGGCAATGTCTACCACCGTGCGACCGCTTCGGCTCCCAGCAACTTCGCCTGCTGGGCGAACGGGACGGCCGGCACCCGGAGCTTCAAGACACTCGAGGACTTCTCGCGCTTCACCGGCAATGACCAGAGGTCGGCGCTGTGGATGGGAAACCCGATCTTCGCATCCGATCTGAAGGTGGTGTCCGCCGTCCTGACCGCGCCGAAGGCCACGACCTACGGCCTTCCATCGGATGTCGCGACTGCCATCGGCCAGAAGGCGGGCGCCACCCGCGTCGGCCCGTTCACGGCACCCGCGAAGTAGCCGCTGCGAGCTCTAGCATGGGTCCATGGGGGCAACGGGGGCAGTGCGCGCACGGGGGATGAGCGGGGCGGGCGGGTCGGACGACGTGGTTGTCTTCTATCCGGCCGGCAAGGACCTCGCCGGCTGGGCTCGCGACTATGGGGCGGGTGCTCGGCCTGACGCGTGGCCGTACGGCCTGAACAAGCTGGCACACCACGTGTCGAGTGTCAAAGCCCGCAATCTTCCGCGCGACACAGCCATGCAGGGCGCCCTGCGCCGACTGATGCGCGCCACCCCGCCGGCTCTGTGGCGTGGCCGCGGACCTGTGGGCCTGGTCTGGGATGAGAACTCCGTCGACAGACTGGCCGCCGTCCCCGCCCTGCGATCGCGATTCAGCGGTGTTGTGTGGCTGACCGACCAGCTGGCGACGAAGGAGCCGTCGTGGCTGGCGGAGAGACGATCGATGCTGCGCCGCATGGACGGCCTCTGGGTGCTCAGTTCGGCGCAGGTCGGGCCGCTCCAGCACTTCATCGGCGAGGACGGCCCTCGGGTGCACCACGTCGTCTTCGGAGTGGATGCCGATTTCTTCCACGCGGCGCCGCCGCCGGAAACGCCGCTGCTGGTGAGCGTGGGCGGGGATCGCGATCGCGATGCGGCGACACTGTTCCGCGCGCTCGCACGGGTGCGGCACGAGCGGCCCGACGTCGAGATCATCATTCAGACGACGTCACGGGAGGAGCCGCCGGCGGGGGTGACCCTCGTCCCGCACCTCTCACACGGGGAGCTCCGCCAGCTGTACCAGCGCGCCTCGGTCTGCGTCATCGCGACCAGGCCGAACACCCACGTCTCCGGGATGACGGTGGGGCTGGAGAGCATGGCGACGGGGCGCCCGCTCATCATCACCGAGACGCCGGGAATGGCGGACTACTTCGGCGGCACCGACGGCGCGCAGATGGTGGCGCCGTCCGATGCCGACGCTCTCGCCGCCGCTGCCCTACGGCTCCTGAACGACCCGACGCAACGGCAGCGACGAGGCCAGGCGGCGAGAGCGCACGTCGAGGGCGGATTCACCACGGACCATCTCGGTGCGCGTGTCGCCGCCGTCGTCTCCGTCTGATCCGAACCGCCCGGATCAGGCGGGAGCCGAGCCCCAGTCGGTGACCTGGCCGACCTCACGCGCCGGGTTGCCGCTCACGATGACGCCCGGTGCCACGGACCGCCGCACGATCGAGCCGGCGCCAACGACGGCGCCCTCTCCGACGGTGACACCCTTCAGCACCATGGAGCGAGCGCCGATGAGCGCGCGCGGACCCAACACGATCGCCGCCTTGTGGGGGCGTCGGGTCCCGTCCGCGTTTTCGATCCAGTGGAAGTCGGTGTCCATGATCTGCACATCCCACGACACGCGCGTTCCCCGCTCGATCGTGACACTCGTGGCGGCATTGACGATCGTCCGGTCTCCCAGCTTCGCGCCTTCGCGCAGCGTGAACGTCGCGCCGTCACCGACCCAGATGCGCACGCCGGTGGTCAGCGTCGCGCCGCGCTCGATTCGATAGCGTCCGGGGCCGCTCAGCCGGACGCCGCGTCCGATTCGAGCGCCCGGATGCCCGCGGAGCACCCCCCGCGCATACGAGAGCAGGTGCCGCCGCCGCGACCAGACGCCGCGCAGCAGCCGGCGGAGGTTCGGTGTCGACATGCGTTCTCACCCTTCGATTCCATACAACCACTCACGTGCGGCGACCCGACCGTCCCGGTCCGGCAGGGCACGTTGCACGTCGCCCGGCGTGACCGACTGGCGTAGCGCGTCGATCATCGCGCCCGTAAGCCGCTCTGCGACCTGCGCCTCCGGCACGACGGCGTGCTCGTGTGCTCTCAGCCACGGGGCAATGCCGGTCTCATCGGTCGTCACCACGACGCAGCCGTAGGCCAGTCCTTCGACGAGCGGCAGACCGATCTGCTCCTTCCACAACGGCCGCCGGCGCGAGGGGAGCACGAGCACCTTGGCGCGCGCGAGCTGGTCGAGGATGACGTCACGCGGCGGCGCGACGAAGAGCTCCACGCGGGGATCCGCCTCCGACAGCAGCCGCGCCTGTTCCACACCGTCGCCCCGTCCGACGATGACGAGCCGGGCGTCAGCGACGGTGTCGCGCACCTGCGACCACGCCGCCATGACGTCGGGAAAGCCTTTGCGCGCCGCGAGATCGCCGAGAAACAGGATGCTCGGCGGACGCGCGACGTCCGCGCTCGCCCCCAGGTCGACCGCGACGGGCAGCGCCTCGACGAGGCGCGCAGCACCGCGTCGAGTGCTCCCGAACTCATCACGATAGAGATCCCGCGCATCGGGGGTTCCGAAGGCGATCCGGTCGAGCGAGCGGGCGACCAGTCGCGCGAGAGGGCGGTGCAGTTCGAACTTCACCCGCGCCTTCCAGGGCAGGTTGGCGCGCAGCGTCGAGGTCGGCACGTTCGCGATGGCGTAGGTGACGACCGTCGGCCGGGGGCGCCTCGTCAGGAACGCCCGCACGCGCGCCGCACCGATGAAGAGCAGGCTGCGCAGTGCAGCACGGGTCACCAGCGGCTCGTTGACCTCTACGAGATCGACGGCGTGGGTTGCCGCGTACCAGGCGGCGCCGATGAGGCCGGCGCGCTCGACACGGACCCCGTCCGCCACGCGCTCGTCGAAGTCGTAGCGCTTCTCTCGATAGAGCAGCGTCACCCCGTCGGTGTCGGCGATGCGCTCGAGATGCGCCGTGCGCGCGACCTCGTAGAGCTGGACGACATTTCTGCCGCCCGTTCCTGAGGGTGCCCCCGAGTCCGCGCGCACGCCGGCGGTCTTCGTCTCACTCAAGGAATCGTGGTGACGGTGAGGTTGTCGAAGGTGAGGGTCGCGGGAACGTTGACCGCGGTGTTGGGCATGTAC
>NZ_JAUF01000041.1:0-57566 GCF_000585455.1 Microbacterium sp. MRS-1 | reverse complement strand
CGGTCTTCGGACCGACCCTTTTCCGTGTCCGGGGTGCGCCGATGGGCCCTCCCCGCGGAGGATCAGCGCAGTTCGGAGGCGACGGTCGTCAGCTGCAGGAGACCCTCGCCCACGATGGAGAGCGCACCGAGCACCGCCGGCGAGGCCTGGGTCTCCTTGATCAGCGTGCGAAAAGCCGTCGTCACGGGATCGCGCCGCACCGGGTCGGCGATCGCGCCGCCGGCGAGCACCCGAGGAATGAGCACGGTTCCGCCGGCGCGCACGAGGCGCAGGCCGTGTTCGACGTGGTCGATGACGCTCTCCGGATCGGCATCCACGAGGACGATGTCGTAAGACGCCTCGTTCATCCGGGGCAGCACGTCGCTGGCGAGGCCCGTGATGAAACGGGCGCGAGCGGGCAGTACTTTCGCGTCGGCGAATGCCGTGCGCGCCGCAGCCAGGTGCTCGGGCTCCTTGTCGATGGTGGTGAGAGTCGCGCGGGGTGCGCCGTGCAGCAGCCAGAGGCCGGACACCCCCGCACCCGTGCCGATCTCCACGACGTTCAAGGCCGCCGTCGCTGCGGCGATCACCGCGATCTGGGCTCCCACCGCCGGGCTGATCGGGGCCGCGCCGAGTTCGAGCGCATGCGCGCGGGCACGCTCGATCGCCTCGGGTTCGACGGTGACGTCGTCGACATACCTGCGGATCGCGTCCTGATCGGCCATGTGTTGTTCCTCCACTGCCCAGCGTACGGGGCGGTCGGCGTCGTATCCGACAGGCGCACGGGTAACCTGGAGGCATGTTCTTCGGCCTCGACCCGGACAAGCTCGTCCTGCTCCTGATCGTGGCCGCCCTCCTGGTCGGACCCGAGCGCCTCCCGCAGTACGCGGAGACCCTGGCGAAGTTCACGGTGCGCGCACGCGAGTGGCTGAGTGGTGCGAAGACGCGCGTGAAGGAGGAGCTCGGCGACGATTTCGACGACGTGGAGTGGCGTCGCCTCGACCCGCGTCAGTACGACCCGCGCCGCATCATTCGCGACGCCCTCCTCGATGATGCGCCCGTTCCCACCGTCCGGGCCGCCGCCGTCGGAACAGCGATCGCCGCCACCGCGTCGGCGCCACCCCTGTCGACGTTCGATCCGGACGGTGTGGTCCCGTTCGACGACGAGGCCACCTAAGCGCGGATCGTCAGCGCGGCGTGACCGGCAGCGACCTGCCGGCAAGGCCGCGCGGCGTCGTCGCGATCCGCTCGGCCAGTGCGGCGATCGCGCGTGCGGCCGCATCCTCCGGTCGTGAAACGACCACCGGGGCTCCCTCGTCGCCGCCGCGGCGCAGATCGACGCTGAGCGGAACGGAGGCGAGCAGCGGAACGACGTGGTCTGGCGTCGACAGCGACGCCGCCACCGCGTCACCACCACCGGCTCCGAACAGATCCAGGGTGCTGCCGTCGGGAAGCGTCATCGCCCCCATGTTCTCGACGACGCCGATCACCCGCTGACCGGTTTGCGCCGCCACGAGCCCGCTGCGCACGGCGACGTCGGATGCCGCGGTCTGCGGCGTCGTGATGACGAGCACGTCGGCGTGCGGCAGCAGTTGCCCGACCGAGATCGCCACGTCGCCCGTCCCCGGAGGCATATCGATGAGGAGCACGTCGAGGTCTCCGAAGAACACATCGGTCAGGAACTGCTGCACCGTGCGGTGCAGCATCGGGCCGCGCCAGGCCACGGCCGCGGAGACGGGCTGATCTCGCGGGAGGAACATCCCGATCGAGATCGCCTTCACGCCGAACGCGACGGGCGGGAGCATGAGGTCGTCGATGCGGGTGGGTGCGGGCGGGCGGCCCTCGGCATCCACGAGACCGAGCAGCCCAGGGATCGAGAAGCCGTGCACGTCGGCGTCGATCAGGCCGACAGCGAGCCCGCGCTGGGCCAGGGCGACGGCGAGGTTCGCGGTGATGCTGGACTTTCCGACACCGCCCTTGCCGCTCGTGACCGCGATGACGCGCGTCAGGGCGTCGGGCCCGAACGGCATGGTCCGCGCGGCACGGCCTCCGCGCAGCCGAGCGGTCAGCGCCTGGCGCTCTGGCGGCGACATCACCCCGACGACGACCTCGACATCGGATACGCCAGGCACGGTGGATGCCGCCGCGCGCACGTCCCGCTCAATGCGGTCGGCGGCGGGACATCCCACGATCGTCAGCGCGATCTCCACACGGGCGCGCGCGCCGCTGACACCGACGCTGCGGATCATGTCGAGTTCGGCGAGCGGACGGCGAAGCTCCGGGTCGATGACCGCGCCGACGGCCCGCCGGACGGCATCCGTGCGCGCATCGCCCTCGCCACCGGTGGCGTCGCCGGCGCCTGCGAGAGCAGACGTCACGGCTGGTCGGCCTTCTCGCCGCGGTGGTCACGGTCCCGGGAGTCCTCCAGCGACTCGAGCAGAGCCTTCAACTCCTGGCGCAGCACGTCGCGGGTGACGGCGTGTTCGGAGACGTCCGTCATCGCCATGTGCAGCGCGACGACCTCGCGGGCGAGGTACTCGGTGTCGGCGAGATTGCGCTCTGCGCGCTGACGATCCTGCTCGATCTGCACGCGGTCGCGGTCGTCCTGCCGGTTCTGGGCGAGAAGGATGAGGGGAGCGGCGTAGGACGCCTGCAGCGAGAGGATCAACGTGAGCAGCGTGAAGTTGTTCTCCGCCGCGTCGAACTGCATCTCGCGCGGCATTGCGGTGTTCCACCAGAGCCACACCGCAACGAATACGCTCATGCCGATGAGGAAGCCGGAGGTCCCCATCGCGCGGGCGAAGGCTTCGGAGAAGCGGCCGAACCGGTCGCGAGAGGGTTGCGGGCTGCGGCTCAGCATGCCCGCGCGCCCGCGCGGCGCGTCCAGCGAGAAGGTGCGGCGGTCCTTCGCCATCAGAGCCTCCTCGGGAGCGTCGCGGTGGTCGCGGGGGTGGTCAGCGCATCATCGTCGCCGTCGTGAGAGCGCCAGTCCTCGGGCAGCAGGTAGTCCAGCACGTCGTCGACGCTGACCGCTCCGACGAGGCGGTGCGCCGCGTCGACGACGGGGAGGGAGACGAGGTTGTAGCTCGCGAGCAGGCGTGCCACTTCGGCGGCGGATGCCGTGACGGGCACCGGGTCGAGCGTGTCATCGATGATCGCGCCGAGTCGCTCGTGCGGTGGATATCGCAGCATCCTTTGGAAGTGCACGGTGCCCAGCAGACGCCCCGTCGGAGTCTCGTACGGCGGGAGCGTCACGAAGACCGCCGCGGCCAGGGCGGGGTGCAACTCGTGGCGGCGGATCAGCGCGAGTGCCTCGGCGACGGTCGCATCGGCCGACAGGACGATCGGCTCGCTCGTCATCAGACCGCCCGCGGTGTCGGGGCCGTACTTCAGGAGGGCACGGACGTCCTCCGCCTCCTCCGGCTCCATCAGCTCGAGAAGCTCCTCTCGCTGCTCCTCCGGCAACTGCGCCAGAACGTCGGCGGCGTCGTCCGGCTCCATCTGATCGAGGATGTCGGCGGCGCGCTCATCGCCGAGAGCTTCGAGGATATGCACCTGGTCGTCTTCGGGCATCTCCTCCAGCGCGTCGGCGAGACGGCCGTCGGAGAGCTCCTCCGCGACTTCGAGAAGGCGCTCGTCGGGCAGGTCGAGCAGGGTGTTGGCGAGGTCGGCCGGCTTGAGCTCGGAGAAGGTCGCCACGAGCTGCTCCGCCGACTGCGCCTGCCCGGGCACAGCCTGTTCGCGCACATCGCCCCAGCTCGCGAACGTCGTCGGTCCCTTCGCGAACGGGGAGGCGCTGGTCTTGGGCTTGCGGAGGAAGAGTTGACCGATGTCCCACTCGCCGAGACGGTTGCGCTCGATCGCGACGTCCTCGATCACGGCATGGCCGGATCCGTCGGTGAAGTACACCCGACGACCGAGCAGCTCGCTCATGACGCGCACCTCGCCGCCGCGCTGCTGGAAGCGTCGAACGTTGATGAGTCCGGTCGTGATGACCTGGCCGGACTGGATCGAGGTGACGCGCCCGATCGACAGGAAGACGTGGCGACGCCCCGGGATCTCGACGACCAGGCCCACCACACGCGGCGGGTCGTCTTTTCGGTAGATGACGACCACGTCACGGACTTTGCCGAGCCGGTCGCCCGCGGGGTCGAAGACGGTGCAGCCCACCAGGCGCGCCACGAAAACCCTCTGCGTACTCACCTGACCAGCGTAGTCCGCGCCCATGGGGAACCGGGGCCACACGCACGATGCGCCGCGGCGGATGCACAGGGTGCGCATGCCAAGATGGTCGGGTGAGCATGTTGGGCGGAATACCCCAGGAACACGGCGAGAAGATCGCCGACTTCGCGACGTACCCGGCGGCGCAGAAGGCGGTGTCTCAGCTCGTGGAGGCGGATATCCCCGCCCGCGACATCGCGATCGTCGGCCATGGCCTGCGCTCCGTGGAGACCGTCACGGGGCGACTCGGGTACGCGGCGGCCGCGCGCTCGGGAGCAGTGAACGGCATCCTTCTGGGTCTGCTCTTCTCTGCCATCTTCGTGCTGGGTACGCCGAACGCGGCGATCCAGCTCTTCATCGGCGTCATGCTGGTGGGTATCGCACTGGGCATGCTGATGAGCATCATCACCTACTCGATCGTCCGCCGCCGGCGCGACTACACGTCGATCACGCAGGTGCTGGCCGACCGCTACGAGGTGACGGTTCTCCCGCGCAGCATCCACCGCGCCCGCGAAGTCGTCGGCAAGACGGTGACGCCTGCCGCCGCGCACCGCCCACCCGCGGCGCCGGTCCCCGCACCCACGCCCGACACGAGCACGCCTCCGCAGTACGGTGAGCGCGTCGATCCGCCGCAGTACGGCGAACGCCTGGCACCGCCCGCGACCACTCCGGCCGAACCGGCGACCCCTCCGACGGACGATGCCGCTGTCGGAGACGGCGGCGAACAGGGACCGACGCCGCCGGAGCGGTGATGGAGGTCGCGCTGCCGACAGGCGCCGTCGAGGTCTCGACGTCGCTGGACAAGGCGCTCGACCCGTGGGCCGTGATGGCGCTCGCTCACGGTGCGGGGGCCGGCATGGACCACCCGTTCTTGCTCGGCTTGGCCGCAGCCTGCGCACGCCAGGGCGTGAGCGTGATGCGCTTCGCGTTCCCGTACGCGCAAGCGGGCCGGAAGATGCCGGGCCCCGCCTCGCACGCGATCGCGACCTGGGCCGCCGTCGAGGCGGCAGCGCGCCAGGCGGTTGCCGGTGTGCCGTTCGTCGCGGCGGGCAAGTCCTACGGCGGACGCATGGCGTCGATGGCTGCCGCCGACGGAGCGATCGCGCCCGCGGCGCTGGTGTACCTCGGGTATCCGCTGCATCCGCCCGGCGCACCGGAGAAGCTCCGCGCCGACCACCTTCCGCAGATCACCGTCGCCCAGCTGTTCGTCGAAGGCACGAACGACCCGTTCATCCAGCCTCGGGCGCAGTACGATCAGGCCCTCAGCGGATGCCGAGACGCCAGCACCGTGTGGATCGACGGCGGCACCCACTCCTTCGAGGTCAAGGGCCGCCGCCGACCCGCCGACCAGATCGGTGCCGAGCTCGCGGACCTGATCGTCCCGTGGCTCCGTCAGCGCTTCTGAACGCCCTCAGCTGGTGACGGTACGCCCCGCGACCCAGGCCTCGACCTCGTCGGCGGTGCGCGGAATGCCCGCAGACAGGTTCACCGGGCCGTCGGCAGTCATGAGGATGTCGTCCTCGATGCGCACGCCGATACCGCGGAACTCTTCCGGAACGGTCAGATCGTCGATCTGGAAGTAGAGCCCCGGCTCGATCGTGAAGACCATTCCCGGCTCCAGAATCCCGTCGTAGTACATCTCGCGGCGCGCCTGGGCGCAATCGTGCACGTCGAGCCCCAGGTGATGACTCGTGCCGTGGACCATGTAGCGGCGGTGCTGACCGCCGTTGTCGGCATCGAGCGCTTCCTCTGCGGTGACCGGCAGCAGGCCCCACGCGGCCACGCGCTCCGCGATGACACGCATGGCCGCTTCGTGAACCGAACGGAACGTCACCCCGGGCCGTGCCGCCGCGAAAGCGGCGTCGGCCGCCTCCCGAACGGTCTCGTAGATCATGCGCTGGACGGGGGAGAAGGTGCCGCTGACCGGAATCGTGCGGGTGATATCGGCGGTGTAGAGGCTGTCGACCTCGGCGCCGGCGTCGATGAGAATGAGGTCGCCAGGAAGGACGGCGCCGTCGTTGCGCGTCCAGTGCAGGTAGCAGGCGTGCGGACCGGATGCCGCGATCGTGTCGTACCCCTCGCCGTTGCCCTCGATACGGGCGCGATGGTGGAAGATGCCCTCCACCGCACGCTCGCCGCGCGGGGTCTGGATGATCCGCGGGAGATCGGCGACGATGTCGTCGAAGCCGCGAGCGGTGACCTCGACGGCGAGGCGCAGCTGGGCGATCTCGTAGTCGTCCTTGACGAGCCGCAGCTCGGAGACGACGCGCGTCAGTTCCGGGTCCTCGTCCAGAACGAGGTCACTCTCTGTCGCCGCGAAGTCTTCGAGCGGGGCGGTGGTCAGTCCCAGCTCGCCGGCGACGCCCGCCAGGGCCGGGCGCGGCCCGATCCAGAACTCGCCGATGGTCGCGTCGCTGTAGAACTCGGCCGTGGTCCGGTCGGCGCGCTCGCGCAGGTAGAGCGTCACGTCGTGGCCGTCGCCGCTCTCACGCGGATCGAAGACGAGGACCGAGTCGGGCACGCTGTCGCTCGCCCAGCCGGTGAGGTGGGCGAACGCCGAGTGCGCGCGGAACGGGTAGTCGGTGTCGTTGGATCGCTGCTTGTATGTTCCTGCCGGCAGCACGAGGCGCTGCCCGGGGAAGGCTGCCGAGACGGCCGCACGCCGCGCCGCCGTGTACGGGACCTGCGGTCGCGGCGAGGGTGTGAGTTCGGGCCGTTCGGCCCAGCCGGTCGAGATGGCGTCGAGGAAGCCGCGCGGGAACGGCTGCTTGCGGTTGGCGTTCTCAACGGGTGCGCCGGCGGTGTCGGTCGTGGCGATCGTGTCGCTCTCGCTCGTGCTCATGGGACAAGTCTCGCACCTCCTCCCTTCGTCGGAGGGCGGCCGGCGGCCCCGGGGTCTACCCTTCGGCCTCGTACTGCACGACGAGCGGACGGTGGTCGCTGCCACTCCCATCCAGCGAGCCGAGCACGACCGATCCGGTCGGCTTCCAGTTCGCCGTCGCCATGATGTGATCGATCGGGGTGCCGATCAGTGGGGGCAGCGACGTGGACCACGTTCCCACCGCGCCGGAACCGGTGCGTGCCGCGGCATCCGTGCATCGGCCCAGGTCGCCGCCGTCGACGCCCAGACGAGCCATGTTGTCGACCGTGGCGTTGAAGTCTCCGGCCATGATCACGTCATCGCTCGCGCACTGATTGGCGATCCAGGTCAGGTCGCTGCGCCAGTCCGACATGCGGTCCTGACGCGGCGCGACCGCGTGGACGGCGACGATCGTGGGTCCGCTGCCGTCGATGGGCATCGCGACGACGCTGGGGACGGCCGAGGTGTTGGTCGCGCCGTCGGAGGTGGACGCCACGACGGCGTAGTCGCCGAGGGTGGGGGAGATGAGCAGGGTCGTCGAGTTCGCGGCCCAGTCCGGATATCCAGGACGCTCACCGTAGTTCTCGTGATGCGCCCACATCGGTGCGCCCATCTCGCGCATCGCGATCGCCACGGCTTCACCGGTCTCGATGGTCGTCTCCGGTAGAGCGACGACGTCGGCCTTCATCGCCACAGCGGTTCGGGCGATGAGGTCGGCATCGGTGGCGGCGCCGGCGGTGTTCCAGGTCATCACGCGGATGCTGGAATCCGTCGCCGGCGGCAGGCTTCCGGTCCCCACCCCGCGCACGAGGAGGACGCCGCCGTTCGCGAGGGCACCGAGCAGGGCGATGACCGCGATCGCGCCCGCGAACGCCCGGAGCGGGCGCACGAGGGCGAGCAGCAGACCGAGCACGAACACGACAGCGAGAACCATGACGACGACGGGGCGCAGGGAGACGATCTGTGCGAACGGGAAGGTCTGCTCGAGGCGGAAGAACTGCGGCCACGTGACGACCGCGGTGGCGATCGCGGCGGCCACCGTCACGAGGATTCCGAGCAGGCGCAGCACGTGGGGGACTCTACGCCAATGCTCCTGGGAGTTCCCGGACCGCGAATGCCGCAGGCGGGAGCCCCGCACGAGCCGGCGGTACGCTCGGGGGATGGTCGTGTCGTCGGTTCCGGAGCGGATGCCGCGGTTTCGCGGGCCCAGCGACCTGCACCTGCACTCCGACCATTCGGACGGTACTGAGCCTCCGGCGCGGGTGATGGCCGCCGCGCATGCGGTGGGTCTCCACACCGCCGCACTGACCGACCACGACACCACGTCGGGCTGGTCCGAGGCCGCAGAGGCGGCCGCCTCGCTGGGCATGACGTTGATTCCGGGCATGGAGCTGTCGGCTCGTCACGAGTGGCGCAGCATCCACGTGCTCGCCTACCTGTTCGAACCGGAGCATGCGGGGTTGCGTGCGCTGACCGACCGGATCCGCCACTCGCGTCTGACCCGCGCCCAGACGATGGCCGAGCGGATCGGTCGTGACTACGATCTCACCTGGGACGACATCCTCGCGCAGACGACGGTGGGGGCGACCGTGGGGCGCCCGCACCTGGCCGACGCGCTCATCGCGCGCGGCTACGTCCGCGATCGGGGGGAGGCCTTCGCCGGCATCCTGCACCCCGGCAGCGACTACTACGTCGACCTGTATGCGCCGGATCCGGTGACCGCGGTGTCCGCTGTCGTGGATGCCGGAGGTGTGCCGATCATCGCTCATCCGGCCGGCCGCGGCGGGCTGCTCCCCGCCCAGCTGCTGGGTCGCATGCTCGACGCCGGGCTCGCGGGATTCGAACTCGGTCATCGGGAAAATCGCGAGCCGGCTCTCGGGGCGCTGCGCACGCTCGCGGCGGAGCGGGATCTCATCGTGACCGGCTCCAGCGACTATCACGGGTTGGGAAAGCCGAACCAGCCGGGCGAGTTCACGACCGCCGACGAGATGGTGCAGCGCATCATCGAGAGGGCGACGGGCAGCGCGCCCGTCTTCGCCTGACGACGCGATGCAGCACTCCACTCCGCTCGAGCGGCTGTGGTGGCGGCGCCGGGCCGGGACGCGCGAACTCCGCAGATGGTGACGAACTCCGCATCGGGTCGCCGATGTGGATGCGGAGGACGTGCGATTCTGCGGAGTTCGTGCGGCGTGAGCGTCCGGCGCGGTGGCCACCGCGGGCCGTGGGGTCAGGCGCCGGCGACGGGGGGAGCGGCCGGCGCGCCGCCAGCCGCGCCGCGGCGGCGCCGACGGCGACGCGCGGGGGCGGGCTTGCCGTCGTGGTGCTCGCTGCCGGTGCCGTCGTGCGTACCGGCGCCGTCGGCGGAGCGGGAAGCGTCATCGGACGTGGATGCGGCGGCATCCGCGCCCGCCGATGCACCCTCGGCGAACGTCGAGCCGACCGCTGACGATCCGGAGCGACGGCGACGACGACGACGCGTGCCGGCCTCACCGGTTCCGTCGGCCGCGGCATCTACCGCCCGCTCGGGTGCCGGGCGCTGCGTGCGCACCGACTCCGTCTTGGGCGCCTTGGCGATGCGGCCCTTGGTGCCCGCCGGGATGTCCAGGTCGGTGAACAGGTGCGGGCTGGAGGAGTACGTCTCGACGGGTTCGGGCTGCCCGAACTCGAGGGCGCGGTTGATGAGCGCCCACTTGTGCAGGTCGTCCCAGTCGACGAACGTGACGGCGATACCCGCCTTGCCCGCACGGCCGGTGCGTCCGGCGCGGTGCAGGTAGGTCTTCTCGTCGTCCGGGATCGTGTGGTTGATGACGTGGGTCACATCGTCGACGTCGATTCCGCGCGCCGCGACGTCCGTCGCGATGAGCACGTCCTTCTTGCCGGCCTTGAACGCGGCCATCGACCGCTCGCGCGCCTCCTGGCTCATGTCGCCGTGCACCGCGCCCGCGTTGAACCCGCGGTCGTTCAGCTCGTCCACCAGCTTCTGAGCGGCGCGCTTGGTGCGGGTGAAGACGACCGTCTTGCCGCGACCCTCTGCCTGCAGGATGCGGGCGATCACCTCATCCTTGTCGAGCGAGTGCGCCCGGTAGACCAGGTGCTTGATGTTCGCCTGCGTCAGACCCTCGTCGGGATCGGTCGCCCGGATGTGGATCGGGTTGCTCATGAACCGGCGTGCGAGAGCGACGATCGGGCCGGGCATTGTCGCGGAGAACAGCTGGGTGTGACGCACCGGTGCGACCTTCTGGAAGATCTTCTCGATGTCGGCCAGGAAGCCGAGGTCGAGCATCTTGTCGGCCTCGTCGAGGACGACCTCGACCGCACCGCTCAGATCGAGCAGACGCTGGTTGTTGAGGTCGATGAGGCGGCCCGGCGTGCCGACCACGATCTGCGCGCCGGCTTTCAGCTGGTCGATCTGGCCTTCGTACGCCTTGCCGCCGTAGATGGCGACCACGCTCGTGGAGCGGTTCTGGGTGAGCATGTCCATGTCTTCGTAGACCTGGACGGCCAGCTCGCGGGTCGGAACGACGATGAGCGCCTTCACACCCGGGGCGGGATCGAGGCCCAGTCGCTGGACCACGGGAATGCCGAAGCCGAACGTCTTGCCGGTGCCCGTCTTGGCCTGGCCGATGATGTCCTGGCCGGGCAGCCCCAGAGGAATCGTCTGCTCCTGAATGGGGAAGGCGTCCACGATGCCCTTGGAGGCGAGGGCCTCCACGATGTCGGGATCGATTCCGAGTTCAGCGAATGTCGTCACAGTACGTGCCTGTCTGGCGGTGAGAAGCCGCCGGTGAGGAAGTCCACGCCTTCTACTCATCCGCAGGCGCGGGGGTCTCGATCCATCGCCGAGACCTGACCAGCCTACCGGAGGGCGTCGCGACGACCTCGGAAGCGGCGGGTCGCATCTAGGCTGGGGGCGTGGTGACCTGGCCCTGGCAGCGCGATCGCACCGTCGCACGTACGCTGCGCGTGCGCTCTCGCGGCGACTTCGGTGACGTCCGGCGCGTCGACTTCGAAGAGCTGGCTCCCGACATCGACACCTTCCTCGGCCAAGCCGCCTACCTCCAGCTCGGCTACTTCGAGACGCTCAGCGAGCTGATCGCACCGACCCCCGAGCTGACGCAGAAGGAGTCGATCTCGGTGGCGGCCGGGGCGGCGCTGCACAAGCACCGCGCGATCCTCGCGCTGATCCGCGAACGCGGCGACGATCCCGTCGACCTCATGCTGCCCTTCCGTGAGCCCCTCGACGCGTTTCGTCGGTCGACGCATGGTGCACGCTCGCTCGAGACGATGCTCTCGGTGCACATCACGGCGGGCATGCTCGACGACTTCTACCTCGCGCTTTCTTCCAGCTACGGCCAGACTGGTCGGCGGGTCGCGGACATCCTGCGCGGCGACGACGACCGGCAAGCCCTCGTCGACATCATCACCGACGCGATCGCCGCCGACGAGCAGTGGAAGTCGCTGCTCGCGCTGTGGGGTCGTCGCCTCGTGGGCGACACGCTCCTCATCGCGCGCGCCGCCCTTCGTCCTCAGACCCTGGATGCCGCGGAGGAGCGCAAGGTCGAGCCGGTGTTCACCGACCTTCTCGGTGCGCACTCGCGTCGCATGTCTGCGATGGGGCTCGACGCCTGACGGTCAGCCCCGCGCGGCGCAGCAGCGACCTCAGGAGATCTTCAGCCGTAGCCGCTCGCGCGCATCGTGGTTCGCACGCGTGCGCGTGAGGACGGCCAGAACCGCGGGTACGACGATCGCGGGGACGGCGATCGAGAGGATCCACAGCCACGGGTCGAGTGTCGTCTGACCGGCCCAGGTGAGGGTCATCCAGACCAGACCACCCAGGACAGCACCGAGCACCGGTGCCACGGCGCTACCGCGCGCGGTGCGTCCGGGCATCAGATAGTGCATCACCGCGCCGTAGGCGCCGCCGAAGATGAATGCGAGGAGGATGTCCACGGGTCGTCCTCCGACGCTCAGGCCACGAAGCCGACGCGGCGGGACTCCTCCGTGCCGACCTCGATGAACGTGATGCCGGTCGTCGGGACGATGTAGGTGTTGCCCTTGACGTCGGTGAAGGTGACGAAGGACTCCGAGGCCTCGAGAGCCTTCTGGATCGTGCTCGTCACGGCATCCGCCGACTGGGCCGACTCGAAGCTGAGCTCTCGAGCGGTGTTCGCGATGCCGATGCGGATCTCCACGGTGATTGCCTCACTTCTGTTCATGACCCGCCGCCGTCGGCGGGCGGAGCGGACCGGTACGCCGGCCGCACCTCGACTCTACGACACCGGATCGGGCGCGGGATCGCGCGCACGGCAGTGCGCCGCTCGCTGTGCGCGAACGCTCGTGTCGGTGTGTCCGGCTAGCGTGAGGGGCATGGATCGTGTGACGTGGGATGCCGCTCAGCGTGCCGTCATCGACCTTCCCGCCGACGCGTCCGGCGTCGTGGTGGGCGCCCCGGGATCGGGCAAGACCGCGACCGCGATCGCGCGGGTCGGCGCGCTCGTTCGGCCGTCGGCGGACGAAGCGCACGGCATCCTGCAGCCGGACGAAGTGCTCGTGCTGACGCCATCGCGCGCCTCCGCGACTGCGCTGCGAGACCGCCTCGCCCTCGCCGTCGGCGTCGCCACACCCGGCGCGTTGGCACGCTCGATCGTGGCGTTCGGCTATCAGATCGTCCGCGCCGAGGCCGTCCATCGTGGCGAGCCGGTGCCCCAGTTGCTGACCGGTCCGGACGAGGACCAGGTGATCGCCGATCTGCTGGCCGGAGACGCCGAGGATGAGATCGACGGGATCGTGCGGTGGCCGCTCTCGCTGCCGGCGGCCGTGCGCTCCACGCGCACGTTCCGCGCCGAGCTGCGCGCTCTGCTCGCCGAGTGCGCGCAGCTCGGAGTCTCCGCCGATCACCTGGCGGATCTTGCCGCGCGGCACGGCGTCGCGGAGTGGGCGGCGGCGGCATCCTTCTCGCGGGAGTACCTGTATGCGCGCGACCGCATGCGCGGAGCCCATCGCGACGCCGCGGGCCTCGTCCGTGAGGCGCTGGGCCTCGTCCGCACGCTTCCGGCCGACGCGCCGGGGCTCGCCGCGTTGGAGCGACTGCGGGCGATCGTCGTGGACGACGCCCAGGAGCTGACTCTCGGCGGCGTGGAACTGCTCGAGGCCTGCCGCGCGCGGGGCGTGGCGGTGCTCGCGTTCGGTGATCCGGATGTCGGTTCGGGAAGCTTCCGCGGCGCCAGTCCGGAGAACTTCTCGCGCCTGGCAGCCGCCGGGCCCGTGTACGTCCTCGACCACATGCACCGCGGCTCCGAGGCCCAGCGACGTCTGATCGCCGCGGTCACGGCCCGCATCGGTGCCGCCGGGGTGGTCGCGCACCGCCTGCGCCCTCCCGCCACCGGTGATGCTCCGGAGGAGGGCGAAGACGACAGCGTCCGCACCGTCACGGCCCGCTCCGCGTCGGAAGAGCACGACGTCATCGCGCGCCTGCTCCGAGAGCGCCACGTCCACGACGCGGTGCCGTGGTCGGCGTGCGCCGTCATCGCCCACGACAGCCGACAGGTTGCGGCACTCGAAGCCGAGCTCGCCGCCCGCGAGGTGCCCACGCGCACCCGCGGGCAGCGACGTCTGGCTCAGGCCCGGGCAGTGGCGGATCTGTTGCGCGTCGCGCTGCTGGCCGAGCTCGAGCCCACCGCCTGGACTCTCGAGGACGCCGTCGACGCCCTCCGCGCCGGAGGGATGGATCCGGTCGAGATCCGGCGACTGCGCGCCGCCCTGCGGCTGTCGGCGCTGGCCGGTGACCCGTCGGTGGGCGAGCAGGCCCCCGACGAGCCGGTCACCTCCAGCGCCGATCTGCTCGTGTCCGCACTGGGGCATCCGGTCGCGTTCGCGCTGCTCGACACGCGAGAGGGACGCCGCGCCGAACGGATCGCGCGCACCCTCGCCGACGTTCACGCACAATGGGACCTCGTTCATGCGGGCGGCGCCGAGGCGCCCACCGCGCACGAGATCCTGTGGGGCGCGTGGCAAGGTCTGGGCGTCGAGCGGGCATGGGTCGCCGCCGCGGAGGGCTCCGGTCCGCTCGCCGCGCAAGCCGGCCGCGAGCTGGATGCGCTGGTGGCCCTCTTCCAGGCCGCCAAACGTCACGGTGAGAGAGCGGACGGCACCTCACCCGGGGTGTTTCTGCGCGGCATCCTCGATTCCGACGTCGCCGAGGACCGGCTGGCCGACGATTCGACCGCGGATGCCGTCGACATTCTCACCCCGGCCGGCGCGGTCGGCGCCGAGTACGACACCGTCGTGGTCGCGGGTGTCCAGGAGGGCGTCTGGCCGAACCTCCGCGCGCGAGGGAGCCTGCTGCAGACCTGGCGGCTGGCGGCACTCGCCGCCGGCGCGGCGCCCGGTGTCACCGAGACACTCGATCGGCGACGCGGCGTGCTGCACGACGAGTTGCGGCTGTTCGCCCGCGCCTGCTCCCGTGCGCGCCGACGACTCGTCGTGACCGCGGTCGACGATGACGATACGGGGCCGAGTCCGCTCTTCGAGCTTCTTCCGCCGGCTCAGCCGGCGGCGCGCTCCGCCGCGCATCCCCTGACCCTGCGAGGACTCGTGGCGCAGCACCGGCGCACGCTTTCGGAGCGTCGAGCCGACCCGTCCGCGCAGCGCGCCGCCGCCGAGCAGTTGCGGCTGCTCGCTGCGGCCGGCGTCCCGGGCGCCGCCCCCGAAGAGTGGTACGGCATCGCGCCCGTGACATCCACGGCACCGCTGCGCGATCTCACGCGGGAGGACGTGCGCGTCTCGCCGTCGCGGCTCCAGAGCGTGGAGGAGTGCCAGCTCAACTGGCTGCTCGCCGACCTGGGGGCCGATGACGGGGGAGCTGTGGCGGGCCTCGGCACGCTGGTGCATGCGGCGATGGAACGTGCGGAGAGTTCCGACGAAGATGCGCTGTGGGCGATCGTGGACGCGCGCTGGAGCGAACTGGAGTTCGAGTCCGCCTGGCGGGAGCGTGCGGAGCGCGCACGGGCACGCGAACTCGTCCGACGACTGTCGGTGTATCTGCGGCGGTTCGAGTCCGCGGGCGGAAGCGTCATCGGTTCGGAGCCGCATTTCGAGGTTCCGGTCGCCCTCGATCCGGTCGGCAGCCACGGCGCCATCGTCAGCGGGTACATCGATCGCGTGGAGCGCACCGCCTCGGGGGAGGTGGTGATCGTCGACTTGAAGACGGGTAAGCGCGAACCGCAGACCGACGCGAAGGTGGTCGACAATCCGCAGCTCGCCGCGTATCAGCTCGCGCTCGATGAGGGCGCCATCCCCGAGGCTGCCGGTCTCACCCCCGGCGGCGCGAAGCTGCTCGTCTTGCGCCCGTCGGCGGCCACGAAGGACTACGTGGAACCCCGCCAGCCGCCGCTGGATGATGCCGCCCGCGACGCGTTCCTCGCGCGGGTGCGTGAGGCGGCGACCGTCATGAGCGGCGCGGAGTTCTCGGCGCCGTATGAGGAGCACTGTCGTGACGATCACTCCTACGGCCTCTGTCGGATCCACACGATCAACGCGGTGAGCGCCTCATGAGCATCGTCTCGCCCGCCGCACTCGCGGCCGCCCTCGGTCAGTTCCCGCCCACCGATGAACAGGCGCGCGTGATCGCCGCGCCCCTCTCGCCCGCGCTCGTCGTCGCCGGCGCCGGCAGCGGCAAGACCGAGACCATGGCGGGGCGGGTCGTCTGGCTCGTGGCGAACGGCCTCGTTCCGCGTGATGCGGTGCTCGGTCTGACGTTCACCCGCAAGGCCGCGGGCGAGCTGGCCGAGCGCGTGCATCGACGACTGCAGCGGCTCGCGGAGTTCGAACGCCGTGGGCTTGTTCCCCACCTCGAGACGCTCCATGCGCGGGGGCATCTCGACGTCCTCGGCGAGATCGAGCGCAGCGGTGCGCCGTCACCGTCCCGGTTCGCCGTCCTCGATCAGCTCGTCGCCGTCACTGGCGCCGCCGCGGTCGCGGACGACCTGTCGGCGGACGCACTGCTGGAGCGGCCGACCGTCTCCACGTACAACAGCTTCGCCGACAGCATCGTGCGTGAGCACGCCGTGAGACTCGGCCGTGACGCTGAGGCCGCGGTTCTCAGCGAGTCCGCAGCCTGGCTGCTGATGCGGCGCGTCGTGCTCGAGTCCGACGATCCGCGGCTGGAGGTGCGCGAGGAGGCGCTGCGCTCGATCATCGACGCCGCACTGCGGATCGCCCGCGACGCCGCCGACAACCGGGTCGACCTCGACGAGCTGGCGCGCTTCCCGGCGCGCTTCTCAGACGTCCTGGAACGCCCCTCGACGTCGGCCCGCGTCACCGTGTACGCCGATATCGCGAAAGCGCACGTCGCCGTGGGCGCACTCGACCTCCTCGCCGACCTGGCGCGGGAGTACGCCCGGCGAAAGCTCCGCCACGGCGTGATCGACTTCTCCGACCAGGTGGCCGGAGCCTGCGACATCATCGATGCGCACCCGGCGGTCGGCGAGGAGCTGAGGGACCGTTATCGCGTCGTGCTGCTGGACGAATACCAGGACACGTCCGTCGTGCAGACCCAGCTGCTCGCCTCCGCCTTCCGCGACGCGGCGGTGATGGCGGTCGGCGACCCCCATCAGTCCATCTACGGCTGGCGAGGGGCCAGCGCCGGCAACCTCGGCGACTTCGCGACGGCATTCAGCACCACCGGTGCGGCCGAGACCTTCGCTTTGATGACGAGCTGGCGCAACAGTGTCGACGTGTTGCGTGCGGCCGACGCCGTGCTGGCGCCCCTCGCCGAGAGCGTTCCGGTCGCCGTCGAAGGCCTGCGGCCGCGTCCGGGTGCGGGCTCGGGCGAGGTGGAGATCCACATCGACACCGACATCGACGCGGAGGCCGATGCGGTGGCGGACTGGTTCGCGCGCGTACGGCATGAGCGCGCGCGAGCGGGCGCCGCGACGACGGGGGCCGTGCTCTTTCGCAGCAAGAAGCACATGGTGCATTTCGCCGATGCCCTGGGCCGGCGCGGCATCCCGCATCGTATCCTCGGCCTCGGCGGGCTGTTGTCCACGCCGGAGGTGGTCGATGTCGTCGCGACGCTCCGGGTCATCAGCGACCCGCGTGCGGGGTCGTCGCTGATCAGGTTGCTCGCCGGTCCGCGCTGGGGGATCGGCGTGGCAGATCTGCGGGCGTTGAGTGAGCTGTCCCGGCGGATCAGCCGTCACGACGGCGCCCTCCAGCCGCTGCATCCCGACATCGTCGCGCGGATGCGGACGTCGGCGGGGGATGATCAGGGCTCGCTCGTCGACGCTCTCGACTTCTTCCTCCGTCACGGCGCCGACCACGGCTGGCTGAGCGACTTCACCGCGGCGGCACGAGAACGCCTCCGCGAGGCGGCGGCCGTCTTCGCCAGTCTGCGTCGGCACGCGACACTGCCGATTCCCGAGCTCGTGCGGATGATCGAGCTCGAACTCCGGCTGGATATCGAGCTGGCCGCGAACGAGGCACGCGGTCCGGCGCGGGTGGCCGGTGACCAGTTGCGCGCCTTCGTCGACGAGTTGCACGGCTTTCTGGCGACCGACGAGCGCGGGTCGCTGCCCAGCCTTCTCGCCTGGCTCGACCATGCCGAGCGTCTCGATGAGTTCGCGCCGCGCACCGAGCCGCCGGAGGACGATGTCGTGCAGTTGCTCACGATCCATGGATCGAAGGGCCTCGAATGGGATGCCGTGGCCGTCGTCCGACTGGTCGAGGATGAGCTGCCGACCCGGCCCAAAGACACACGCGGATGGCTCGGGTTCGGCGTTCTTCCGTACGAGTTCCGCGGCGATGCCGACTGGCTCCCCGCCTTTCGCTGGGGTGCTGACCAGTCCCCGACGCAGCAGGACCTCTCCCGTGCGCTGGACGACTTCGTCGCGGCCGGGCGCGCGCGCCAGCGGGAGGAGGAGCGTCGGCTCGCGTACGTCGCCGTGACCCGTGCGCGGGATCACCTGTTTCTGAGCGCTTCGCACTGGTCGGGGACGAAGTCGCCGCGTCGCCCGAGCGCCTTCCTGGAGGAGATGGCCGCTGCTCTGGGCCGGACGATCGTGCCTGACGTCGACCCGGGCGACAACCCCTTCGAGGGTCGCCGCCGCCTCCTGCAGTGGCCGCTCGATCCCCTCGGGGCCCGGCGCGGCACCGTCGCCGCCGCAGCCGAGGAGGTAGGACGAGCTGCGCAGGCCGAGCCCACGGCTGAACTCGCCCTCCTGCTCGCCGAGCGTGCCGAGCGGGAACGCCGGGCGCGACCGGCGGCGCCGGTGCGCATCCCGGCATCCCGCTTCAAGGACTTCCTCGGCGACGCGCCGGCCCTGCGCCGTCCGCTGCCCGAGCGTCCCTATCGCCAGTCGCGGCTCGGGACGGCTTTCCACTCGTGGGTCGAGCAGCGCTCGGGCGTCGTGGGCGCCGGCACCTCGCTCGATGACGCGCTGTGGGATGAGGACGCATCCGACACCGCGGCCGTCTCCGACGGCGGTCCGGCATCGACAGAGCTCGCCGAGCTGCAGGAGCGTTTTCTGGCCTCCGAGTGGGCATCGTTGCGGCCGTTGGAAGTGGAGACGGAGATCGACGTCACGATCGAGGACGCTCTCGGAGACGGTCGACCGCACGTCGTGATCTGCAAGCTCGACGCCGTCTACCGGCGCGGCGATCGCATCGAGATCGTCGACTGGAAGACGGGCCGTGCGCCGCGCACCGCCGCCGAGCGGGATGAGCGGATGATCCAGCTGCGCCTGTACCGCGAGGCGTACCACGCGAAGCACGGCATTGCGCGCGAGCAGATCGATGTGGTGCTCTTCTACGTCGCGGAAGGCCTCATCCTGCGCGATTGAGGTCGCGGCGGCGCGCGCCGGGTGTCAGGCCGTGCCGGTCCAGCGGCGCAGAGCGTTGCGCGCGGCAGTGTCGCGGTCGATGTCGTCGGCCGAGGGCTCGCCGGGGGCGTCCTGCGTGGCTGCCTCGCCCTGACCGGTAGCGGCCGCGGGTGCGGAGCCATCGTGAACAGGGATGTCGGAGGTGTGCACCGGAACGCGCGTGGCTGACGCGTGTGCAGGCTGCGCCCACTCGGACATCTCGATCGCGACGGTGTCGAGGCGGCTGGTCTCGACCATGCCGGTCGCATTCTCGTCGGCGAGGAAGGTGGCGAGGGTCTCGGGGTCGAAGCTGTCGGTCTGCATCGAGGTGTCGGCGGCCTCGCCCGCACCGGCAGGGACACGCTGGGTCGCCGCAAGCGCCTGATCGAGCGTGACATCGTCGCGCGCCCGTACCGGTTCGTCGCGAACGTTGGCGTCGAGCGACTCCAACAGTGCCACGGCGTCGCGCACGACGTCCTGCTGCCCGGCTTCGTGACCGTGCACCAGCCACTTCGCGAACTCCAGCTCGGCATGCAGCCGGGCGCGCTCGGCGAGGAGGGCGTCGGGTGCGCGGTGCGAACGGTGCGCGTACTCGTCGAGCACGTCGGCCTGAGCAGCCGGGGCCGACGCCGTCCAGCGCACGTCGATCGCCGGATCGCCGACGCCGAGTGCGCCCCAGCTCAGAAGACCGGTGACGGCGGGTGTGCCCTCGGCGTCGTCCTCGAAGACGAAGGATGCCGGGTCGACGCCGCCCAGAACGACGGTCGTCTCGAAGCGCCACAGCGGATCGGATCCGATGGCGGTGCTCCAGCGTCGCAGCAGCCCGAAGGGCAGCAGGCCCGTCGACTCCGCCCGATCGAGGAGGCGCTCGGCCTCGTCGCGCACCTGCGCGGAGGTCCGCATGGGCAGTCCCGCGTCACGGATCACGGTCACCGGAAGATCGTGGACCGCCGCGATCGCGGCGGCCAGAGCGGTGGCGACGCCCCGGCCCGCGGGCACGTGGGCCGCATCGACCCGATAGCCCGGCAACAGCGTCTGGACGAGGGCGCTGCGGCCGTCGACCGTCGTCTGGCCCAGAACATCGGGGGCGCCGAACGGCAGCACACCCCGCACGCCGGCGGTCAGCGAGGTCAGCGCACGGGCCTCGGACAGCAGATCCTGCTCGGCCTGGTCGTTGACGGGCACACGCACCACGACCCGTCGGCCGTCGTCGAGCGTGGCGATCGCGCTGTCGTAGCGGCCGGAGACGCCCTCGGTCAGCGGCGCCACACCGACCACCGCGACGCGGGGAAGGGCCGACGTGACCGACGCGGCTAGAGTGAGTGGTGAGCGTGCCATGCCCCCAGGGTAGGTGTGCCGCGCCCCGTCCCCGTGTGCGCCACGCCCGTCGAGGAAGGTCCCGGATGTCGCCATCGGCTGAGCCGCCTGTTCCCGTGCGTCCTCCCGCGCTTGCGCGCGGCGGCATCGACCGCTGCGCCGAGGAGCGCGACGCACCGGACCTGCTCGCGCGTCTTCGCGCCGAGAGGTCGACGCGGGTGGTCGCCGTGCACGGCGATCGCGCCCCGCTCGACGGCGACGGGACGCTGCGCACCGTGCCCGTCGAGAGCATTCGTGACGGGGTGTCGTGGGCATTCCTCGGACGCGACGGCGCAGGCGCCGCGGTGCTGCTCGCGGCATCCGGTGCCGACCATGACGTTCCCCTGAGCGCGCATCCCGGCGACGGGTGGGCAGCGTTGCGCGCGATCGGCGGCGAGATGTCGGCCACGGACGCCGGGTTGCTCGTCGAGGCGGTCGCCCTCGGGCGTTGGCTGGTCGAGGCGCCCTTCTGCTCCCACTGCGGTGCGCGCACCGAGGAGCGCGCGGGTGGGTGGGCGCGTCACTGTCCGGTGTGCGGGCGCGAGCACTTTCCGCGCACCGACCCCGCCGTCATCGTCGCCGTGATCTCTCCGGACGGCTCGTCGCTGCTGCTGGGCAAGAACGCGCTGTGGGCGGATCGCAATCTCTACTCGACGTTCGCGGGCTTCGTCGAGGCGGGGGAGTCGCTGGAATCGGCGATCGTCCGCGAGGTGCAGGAGGAAGCCGGCGTGCTCGTCGAGGCGCTGCAGTACCGGGGGTCTCAGTCCTGGCCCTACCCTCGATCACTCATGCTCGGCTTCCATGCGACGGCGGCGGACATGTCCGCGGCCCGCGCCGACGGCGAGGAGATCGTCGACGTGCGGTGGTTCTCGCGCGAGGAGATCCGTGCGGCGCTGCGCGGCGACGGCGACATCCTGCTTCCCGGCACGACGTCCATCGCGCACCGGCTGATCGCCGACTGGGCGGGGGACCCGGCGTGAGCGGACGTGCGCTTGAGGGCCTCGACGACGAGCAGCGGGTCGCGGCGGCGATGCTGCGTGGACCGGTCTGCGTGCTCGCGGGAGCCGGCACCGGCAAGACACGCGTGATCACCCACCGCATCGCCCACGGGGTCGACACCGGCGCCTACTCTCCATCGCGGGTGATGGCGGTGACCTTCACGGCGAAGGCGGCGGGGGAGATGCGCGGGCGTCTGCGGGCGCTCGGCGTCGAAGGGGTCGCGGCGCGCACGTTTCACGCGACCGCGCTGGCGCAACTGAACTTCTTCTGGCCGCAGCTCGCCCGCGATACGGCGCCGTCGATCATCGACAACAAGGTGCGTGTGCTCGGGCAGGCCGCCGACAGCCTCGGCCTCCGTCTGGACGGCACCACCCTGCGCGACGTCGCCAGCCGCATCGAGTGGCGGAAGGTCGCGATGCGAACGATCGATCAGGATGCCGCTGCACACCCCGAGGGCCTCGGCAACACTCTGGATGCGCAGGCGCTGGCGGATCTGCAGCGGCGCTACGAGAAGGTCAAGGACGAACGGCGTCAACTGGACTTCGAAGACGTGCTGCTGGCGTGCGCCGGGATGCTGGAATCGGAGCCGCGGGTCGCAGCCGCGGTGCATGAGCAGTATCGCCATCTGACGGTCGATGAGTTCCAAGACGTCTCGCCCGTGCAGCACCGCCTGCTGGAGCTCTGGCTCGGGGATCGGCGCGATATCTGCGTCGTCGGCGACGCGAGCCAGACCATCTACTCGTTCGCCGGGGCCGACCCGCGCTACCTGCTCGCGTTCCCCGACCGCTACGAGGAGGCCACCGTGGTGCGCCTCGAACGCAACTATCGCTCCGACCCGGCGATTCTCGGGGTCGCGAATGCGCTCATGCGCGGCCGACCGGGCGCCCTCGCGCTGCGTTCGGATCGTTCAGCCGGCCCCGTCCCGTCGGTCACCGCCTATGACGACGATCAGGCGGAGGCCGAAGGTGTGGCGACGGCGGTGGCCGCCCAGCTCGCGTCGGGCATCGAGCCGAACGAGATCGCCGTGCTGTATCGAGCCAACGCGCAATCGGCGCCCGTGCTCTCGGCCCTGGCCGCGCGCGGAATCGCCGCGACCGTTCTCGGCGGCAAGCGGTTCTTCGATCTGCCCGAAGTGCGTCAGGCGGTCTCGCTGCTGCGGGGCGCCTCCGTCGCGCCCACCCCGAACGGTCTGGTCGCGGCGGTGCGCGACGTGCTGCGCTCGGTCGGCCTGACCGATGATCCGCCTCCGGCCGGCGGAGCGCTGCGTGACGCCTGGGAGGCACGCGCCGCCGTCCTGCGTCTGGCCGAGCAGGCGCCGGAGGGCACCACTTTGCGGGCATTCACCGACGAGCTGATGGTGCGCGGACGCGGTCAGCATGAGCCCACTCTGCGCACCGTGACACTCGCCACGCTGCATGCGGCCAAAGGCCTGGAATGGGATCACGTCCATCTCCTCGGCCTCGCGGAAGGACTCCTGCCGATCTCCTACGCCACCGGTTTCGACGAGATCGACGAGGAACGACGACTCGCGTACGTCGGCGTCACGCGGGCTGCGCGTACCCTCTCGATGAGCTGGTCGCAACGGTCGGGATCGCGCTCACGTCAGCGCTCCCGCTTCCTTCAGGAGATCGGCACAGGCACTGTGCGTGCGGCCGGTGCGCATGCCACGTCCGCCGGACGTGGGCGAGGCTGAGCCCGACCGACATGCTCGTATGCGCCTTCCCGGGGCGCTCCGTGGGCGCGTCCAGGGCGTCGCGCAGGAGCCGGCCGGTGAGGACTCCGGCTTCGATCAGCAGACCGGGATCCGTGCGCACCGGATCACGACCGAGTAACTGGGCCGCGATGAGCGGCCACTGCGGGTCCTCGGCGGTGCGGCGTGCGTGCTCGCACGCGGTGCACGCCGTCGCACCGGGGATGACCACGGGTCCGACGCGCACGCGGTCACCGGCGAGCTCGATGGGGATGTGGGTGACGTCGGCGCGCATGAGCCGCGCGGCGCGGCGCGGGTCCATGAGCCGGTCGGCGACGACGATCACCGGCACCCCGCGCTGCGGCGCGTCGACGGCCCAGGTGCTGATCGAGACGCGCGCCAGGCCTGCGGCGTCCCACCCTGCCAACAGCGCTTCACGCTCGGCGCTCGTCAGCGACTCGGGCACCTCCACCCGCACGGCACGCGGGGTCGGTGGTTCTCGGATGAGGGCCTGCTCGATTCGTCCCGTGAACTCCGCGGCCTCCGCGGCCGTGGCCCCGAAGCTGCGTGCCAGAGGTCCCAGTCCCGCATCGGCCACGCCGTCGGCAAGGGCGTCGAGGAGGCGCTCCTGCCAAGGGAGCACGCCGTCGACGCGGATCGCCGGATCCGTGCCGAGCTGGAGACTCGAGGGCGTGCGCCACAGCGGCGGGGACGAAGCGGCCAAGCGGAGCATGTCCCGATTCTGAGGCGAGACGGGCCCCCGTGCCGCGACTTTCCACAGCCGCGACACGTGCGGGTGTCCAGACCCGTGAGGGGGAGGAGGCCTCGTCGGATCACACCGGGCGCGGATCCTCCGGACCGTCGTCGTCGGAGGCTTGCGCGCCGGGTTCGCCGGTGGCGTGCTCCGCCTCCTCGGCCGCTTCGGCCAGCAGTGCGTCCAGCGCCTCGTCGAGGGCGTCCCGTTCGGGGTCCTCGCCGCGCTCGTGGGCCACCAGACGCGCCACGAGCGCCTGCGGGTCGTCGATGTCACTCGCCCCCGGCATGAGGTCGGGGTAGTCCCAGAGTCGGTCGCGGGCCTCGATGCCCACGGCATCCGTCACGGCGCGCCACATCGCCGCCGCTTCGCGCAGTCGTCGCGGGCGCAGCTCCAACCCGACGAGGGAGGCCATCGCCTGCTCGGCGGGACCGCCCACGGCTCGCCGGCGACGCACGGCCTCGGCGATCTTCGCCGCGGCGGGAAGGCGCGAGGTCGCGTCGGCGGTCACGACATCCACCCAGCCTTCGATGGTCGCCAGGAGGTTCTCGAGCCGAACAAGCGCGGCATCCTGCGCGGGCGTGCGTTGGGGAAGCAGCGCCCCGGACTCGAGGGCGGAGCGCAGCTCCTCCGGTGAGGACGGGTCGAAGCGCGACGCGAGGTCTTCGAGGGCGGTGGTGTCGACGTGGATGCCGCGGGCGAACTCGGTCACCTGGGTGATCACGTGCAGCCGCAGCCATCGGGCGTGGCGGAAGAGGCGAGCGTGCGCGAGCTCACGGGTTCCGAGATACAGCGCGAGCTGGTCGTCGGTCACGTCCAGGTCACGGGCGAAGTCGGCGAAGTTCTGCGGCAGGATCGCCGCGACGCCGTCGGGCATGACGGGAATGCCGACATCGCCGCCGGACACCACCTCCTGCGACAGGCGTCCGATGACGCCGCCGAGCTGAGCGGCGAACAGCGAACCGCCCACGCGTCGCATGAACGTGCCCGCTCCGGCGACGAGCTGTCGCATCTCCTCCGGGGTCTGCTCGTCGATCGCCGCCGTCAGCGCCCCCGCGATCGAGTCGGCGACGGGCTCGGCGAGCTCCTGCCAGACCGGAAGCGTCGTCTCGACCCACTGTCCGCGGGTCATGGCCTGCGCCGGGGCCGCAAGGTCCGAGATCGTCGTGGCCTCGCTCAGCCAGAGGGTTGCGAGGGCGAAGGCCTGATCGAAGTCGTGGCGAGCGCCCGTCGTGATACCGAGCCCGTCCTTGTTCGCCAGGTGCAGAGCCTGCGTCTTCGCCGCGCTCCAGTCGATGCCGTCATCGCTGCCGGTGGCGAAGGCGTGCTGCATCTGCGCCATCATCTGCTGCAGCATGGCGGGATCCACGCCCATGCGCGAGAGGTTCTCGAGCTGTTCGGGGTCAAGGCCTGCGCCTCCACCACCGAGCAGGTTCCGCAGCAGTTCTTGGAAGTCGTCTTCGGGGCGGTCGGGAGTCTCATCAGCCATATCAGGCGCCTTTCAGCAGGCGGATACCGTCGCGTTCTACGCTAATGGCTGGACTTCCCCGCACGGCCGCCTCGGCCCGCCACGGAGGATGTCCCGTGTACGCCGATCGCGAACGATCGGCCGGGAGGATCTGCTGTGGCACTGTTCGACGAGGGCACGACCGTCGTGCCCTCTCGCCGCCGTCCGGTGTCCCGCCCCCTGCGCGTCGGAGTCTGGGCTCTCGCTGTCGCCCTCGTGGCGTTGCTGACGCTCACACTGCTGCCGAGCACCTACGTCATTCAGCGTCCGGGCCCCGTCTTCAACACGCTGGGGTCGGCCCCGGACTCCTCGGGCGCCGATGTGCCGCTGATCACCGTGAAAGGCGCGCCGACCTTCCCCACCTCCGGTGCACTGGACCTGCTGACGGTGCAGGTCGTCGGCAATCGCGAACGCACCCCGTCGTGGTTCGAGCTCGCCCTCGCCTGGTTCGACCCCGCGAAGGCGGTGCTGCCGCTGGACGACGTCTTCCCGCAGGGGCAGACGACGCAGCAGCGCAACCAGGAGAGCGCGGTGATGATGGTCGACTCGCAGAAGGAGGCGACGGCTGCCGCTCTCACGCAGCTCGGCTACGACGTCAAGCCGATGGTGGAGGTTTACGCACTCACCGACGACTCCGCAGCGCAAGGCATCCTGCAGAAGGGTGACGTCATCCGCAGCGCGAACGGTCAGGCGATCACCGAGACCGATCAACTGCGCACCATCATCAACGCCGGTGCGGGCGCTCCCGTGCGACTCGCGATCGAGCGCTCCGGCGCGAGCGAGAACGTCGAGGTGACCCCCAAGCAGGCGACCGTCGACGGCAAGAGCACGTGGCTCGTCGGCATCTCGACGATGCACGACTACGACTTCCCGATCGACGTCACCCTCCAGCTCAACAACGTCGGCGGGCCCAGCGCCGGCATGATGTTCGCCCTGGGGATCATCGACACGCTCAGCGATGGGAACCTCAACGGCGGCGCGCAGGTCGCCGGCACCGGGACGATCGACGCCGCCGGCACCGTCGGGCCGATCGGTGGCATCCGCCAGAAGATGTACGGCGCGGTCGGCGCCGGAGCGACGTACTTCCTCGCCCCCAGAGATAACTGCGACGAAGTGGTCGGTCACGTTCCGTCCGGTCTTCGCGTCTTCTCGGTCGCCACGCTCAAGGACTCGCTGCAGGTGTTGTCGACGATCCGCGACAAGGGCGACCTCGACGCGCTGCCGACCTGCCGCTGAGCTCACGGCATCCTGGAAGGTTGGTCGGCGTCCCGCCAGAATCACCCCACCTAGGATGGTGGTGTGACCACGACCTCAGCGCCGAATCAGGCCACGCCGAACCCCGTCCGTCGCGCGATTGCCATCACGCTCGCGGTCATCGCGGTCGTCGTGGTGGGCTTCTTCGTCTTCGCGAGCCTCTACGCCGATTGGCTCTGGTACGACCAGCTCGGGTTCTCGAGCGTGCTGTGGACGCAGTGGACGGCGCGCGTGATCATGTTCGTCGTCGGCTTCCTGGCGATGGCGGTGCCCGTGTTCATCGCGATCCAGCTCGCCTACCGACTGCGTCCGGTCTATGCCCGGCTGACGTCTCAGCTCGATCACTACCAGGAGGTCGTGGAGCCGCTGCGTCGCCTGGCGATGTGGGGAATCCCGGTGTTCTTCGGGTTCTTCGCGGGCTTCGCCGCCTCGGCGCAGTGGGAGACGGTCTGGCTGTGGTTCAATCGCGTCGATACCGGCGACCTGGACCCGCAGTTCCAGATGGACACCGGGTTCTACATGTTCTCGCTGCCATTCTTCAGTTCGGTCCTCGGGTTCGCTTCTGCCGTGCTGCTCGTCTCGCTGCTGCTGTCGGCGCTCGTGGCGTATCTGTACGGGTCGGTGCGCATCGGGCAGCGCGAGCTGCGCATCTCGAAGGCCGCGCGCATCCAGCTCGCCGTCCTCGCCGGCCTCTACCTGCTCGTGCAGGGCGTGAGCATCTGGCTCGACCGCTACAAGACGCTGACGCAGCAGAGCGATCGCATCACCGGCGCCAGCTACGTCGACGACCACGCGGTCATCCCCGGCCTCACGATCATCGCCATCGCGGCCGCGATCGTCGCCGTTCTCTTCTTCGTGACGGCGATCATCGGCCGGTGGCGGTTCCCGCTGATCGGTGTGGGCCTTCTCGTCGTTTCGGCGCTGGTCGTCGGCGTTGCGTATCCGTGGGTCGTGACCAACCTGCAGGTGCGTCCCAACCAGGAGACCCTGGAGAGCACGTACTACCAGCGCAACATCGACGCCACGAAGAAGGCGTACGGCATCGACGGCCTGACCAAGAGCGACTTCCAGGCGGTCACGAACGTCGCCCCCGGCCAGCTGCGCTCCGACGCCCAGACGACGGCGTCGATCCGCATCATGGACCCCGCCATCATCTCGCCCACGGTGCGCCAGATCGAGCAGTACCGCGCGTACTACCAGTTCACCAACCCGCTCGACGTCGATCGCTATCAGATCGACGGCAAGTCGCAGGACACCGTCGTCTCGGTGCGCGAGTTGAACATGGCCCAGCTCGGACAGGCCGCCTCCTGGTACAACTCGACGCTCGTCTACACCCACGGTTACGGCAT
The DNA here is from genome assembly GCF_000585455.1 of Microbacterium sp. MRS-1. Lineage (NCBI taxonomy): Bacteria > Bacillati > Actinomycetota > Actinomycetes > Micrococcales > Microbacteriaceae > Microbacterium > Microbacterium sp. MRS-1. The sequence continues at coordinate 29,742 of NZ_JAUF01000041.1, read as the reverse complement.
GGTCGCGGCCAAGGGCAATGAGCGCACGGCCGACGGCAATCCCGTCTTCATCGAGCGCGGCATCCCGACCACCGGCGCACTCACCACGAGCGAGAAGTACGAGCCGCGCATCTACTTCGGCGAGAACTCGCCGCCGTACTCGATCGTGGGCGCTCCGGAGGGCACCCCCGACATCGAGCTGGACTACCCTCGCGGCACGGGCGATGCGGCGCAGACGAAGACGACCTTCGAAGGAAACGGAGGGCCGAACGTCGGCAACCCCTTCAACCGTCTGATCTACTCGCTGAAGTTCCAGTCGACCGACATCCTGCTTTCCGACGGCATCAACGCGGACTCGCAGATCCTCTACGACCGCGATCCGATCGACCGCGTCAACAAGGTCGCGCCGTATCTCGAGCTCGACAACGACCCGTACCCGTCGGTCGTCGACGGACGCATCGTCTGGATCGTGGACGGTTACACGCTGAGCGCGAACTACCCGTACTCGTCGATCGTGAGCCTGCGCGACGCGATCAGCGACACGACGAACACGACGCCGCGCGTGGCCCTCGACGACGTCAACTACATTCGCAACTCCGTCAAGGCCACCGTCGACGCGTATGACGGCAAGGTGACCCTGTACGCGTGGGATGACACCGATCCGCTGCTGAAGGCGTGGCAGAAGATCTACCCGTCGACGGTCAAGCCGCTGTCGGACATGAGCGCCGACCTCATGAGCCACGTGCGCTACCCGACCGACCTGTTCAAGGTGCAGCGCGCCATGCTCGGCACCTACCACGTGGACGATGCAGGGTCGTTCTACCAGCGTGACAACGCTTGGAAGACCCCCAACGATCCGACGCAGAAGAACCCGGTGCTGCAGCCGCCGTACTACCTGACGATGAAGATGCCGGGACAGGATGCCGCGAGCTACTCCATGTTCACGACGTTCATCCCGGGCGGTGACGACACCCGCAACGTGCTCATGGGGTACCTGTCGGTGGACTCGGATGCCGGGGCCACGGCGGGCGTGAAGAGTCCGAACTACGGCAAGCTGCGCATGCTGGAGATCAACGCCGAGACGCCGGTGCCCGGACCCGGACAGGTGCAGAACACGTTCGACGCCGATCCGAGCGTGTCTGCGTTCATCAACATTCTGAAACAGGGACAGTCGGATGTCATCAACGGCAACCTCTTGACGTTGCCGGTCGGCGGGGGACTGCTCTACGTCCAGCCGGTGTTCGTGCAGTCGTCCGGCTCGACGAAGCTTCCGACGCTGCAGAAGGTGCTCGTGGCCTTCGGTAACCAGGTCGCCTTCGAGAGCACGCTCCAAGATGCGCTCGACAAACTGTTCGGTGGCGACTCGGGCGCGAGCGCCGGGGACGGCGACGTCACCCCGTCGGCGACGCCGAGCCCCTCTGCGACCGCCGGCTCGGGGTCCGGCTCGGGTGCGACCGGCGGCGGCACCGGGACCAGCGTCGAGTTCCAGGCGGCGCTCAAGGACGCGCAGCAGGCGATGCTGGATCGGCAGAGCGCCCTGACGCAGGGCGACTGGACGAAGTACGGCGAAGCGGACGCACGGCTGACGGCGGCGCTGCAGAAGCTGATCCAGCTGGAGGGTCAGGGCTGAGTTCGCACGCAGGAGCGAAGGGCCGGGGGCGTGATGCCTCCGGCCCTTCTGCGTGGTCGCGTGAGGATGCGCGCGCCGGGGTCGTCAGCGGCCGAGCGCGTACCAGATCAGCAGCAGCGTGACCGCGAAGCCCGTGAACTGATTGAGCCAGAGGAAGCGATCCCACCCGCGTGTGGCGCGCTCGGCATCCTCATCGGCAACGTTGCGGTACGGCCACACGGTGACGATGTAGGGCAGCGCGAGCACCGCTGCCAGCGGGCCCGGCCATGCGGCGCCGAGCATCATGACGCCCGCGGCGGCGTAGCCGGCGATCGCGAGACGGACGGTGGCGCGGGCGCCGAAGACCGTCGCGATGGACGAGATGTCGGCCTCTCGATCCGCCACGACGTCCTGCACGGCCCCGAAAGCGTGTGAGGCGATGCCCCAGAGGGCGAAGGCGACGATCACGGCGCTCAGCTGCCACGTCCACGTCGCGCCGGCGAGCACCAACCCGTACACGGCGGGGGAGAAGAAGTGGATGCTGCTGGTCATCGAGTCCGCGACGGGACGTTCTTTCAGACGAAGCGGCGGCGCGGAGTAGAAGACGACGAAGAAGAGGCTGATCGCGAGCACCAGCCAGGAGATGGGTGTGCCGACCAGTACGAGGTAGACGACGAACGGCAGGCACGACAGAGCGGCCGCCCAGAGCGTGGTGGCGTGCAGGCGACGCTCGAGCACGGCGCCGTGGGCGCCACCCTTGCGGGGGTTGCGCAGATCGGACTCGTAGTCGAAGACATCGTTGATCCCGTACATCGCCAGGTTGTAGGGGATCAGGAAGAAGACGGTGCCGACGATGAGGGTCGCATCGATCCTTCCGGTCGTGAGGACGGTGGCCGCCGCGAAGGGGTAGGCCGTGTTGATCCAGCTGACGGGTCGAGACGAGAGGAGGAGCTGGCGTGCGATGGCGGTCGCGGTCATCGTGCGGGCTCCGTCTCGGTGTCGGTCGGGGCGGGAGGGACGCGTCGACGCGGGCGGAGAAGCTCAGCGATGGCCGGGACGGCGAAGGCGGCCACGATCGGGTAGGACAGGTCTTCGATGGGTGCCAGGCCCACACGGATGCCGCTGATGAGCGCGTCGGGGTAGGTGAACAGGCCCGCCGCGATCATCGCGTTGTCGAAGATCACGGTGAGTGCGACGAGGATCACGGCCGTCACGACGCTTGCCGTCAGCCGCCTGCGCAGTGCCGGACGGCGAGCCGTCGCGGCGAACGCGAGCAGCCCGAGGACGGCGAACGGCGCGACGATCAGGGCGTACGTCATAGCGCCTTCCGCACCCGCCCGCCCCGTGCGGTCAGCACCCGGAGCACGGCAGCGTGGACGACCAGCGCCAGATAGCACAGGAAGGCGAGGAAGACCGGTTCTTCGATCGGAAGGTGCGGGGCCAGGTCGATCCCCAGAAGATAGGGGCTGTCGCCCTTGACGAACACACCGGTGGCGATGCCGACGGCATCCCAGGCGAGGAAGAACACGGTCCCGACGAGGACCGCGGCGATGGCGCGCCCCCTCGTCGGACCGACGTGCCCGGGCGCCGACCACAGCACGAGTCGCAAGCGCGCATCCAGCACGATGATCCCTCCCAGCGACACCAGGAGGATGAGCAGATAGGCGCCGGGCATCTCAGGCGTCGTCTCGGCCGGGGCCGACGCCCCGTCCTGCCCCGACACCGCTCGGTTCTGGCAGGCGGGCCGCGCCGTCGTCGCCGCGAAGCCGTTTGACCACCAGTTCGGCGGAGATCAGGCACATCGGAAGGCCGATGCCCGGCAGCACCGACGTGCCGGCGTAGAACAGTCCGCCGACCTTTCGCGATGCGTTGCGAGGTCGGAAGACGGCGCTCTGAGCAAGAGTGTGCGCGAGCCCCAGAGCACCGCCACGCCACGCCCCCAGATCGGCTTCGAAGTCGGCCGGCGCGATCGTGCGTCGCACGCGGATGCGGGCCGCGAGGTCCGGGATGCCGGTCCATGCGGCGATCTGGGCGATGACGCGATCCGCGGCTTCCTCGATCAGGGGCGCTCCTGTTCCGCCGATCCCACCGCGCCCGAGCGACGGGTCGGCGGGCATCGGAACGAGCACGAACAGGTTCTCGCTGCCGACCGGTGCCACCGTCGGGTCGGTGGCCGACGGGCGGCACACGTAGAGCGAGGCGGGGTCGGGGATCCGCGTGTCACGGCCGAACACGTCGCCGAAGTTCTTCTGCCAGTCGCGGGCGAACAGCAGCGTGTGGTGAGCCAGCTCCGGCAGTTCGCCCTCGACGCCGAGCAGCAGCAGGAGGGCGCCCGGGCCCGGATTGCGCCGTCGCCACCACCGTTGCGGGTAGGTCTGCAACGACGCGGGCAGCATCGTCGTCTCGGTCGCGTGCAGGTCCGCCGAGGAGACGACGATGTCGGCCTCGTGCACCGTTCCGTCGGCCAGGCGGATGCCGATCGCGCGCGCGTCCTGAGTGAGGATCTCCGCCACCGGCGACGACGTGTGCATCGTGGCGCCCTGGGCCTCGGCGACACGGGCGACCGCCGCGATGACCTCCGTGAAGCCGCCCTGTGGGTAGAGGACCCCTTCGTCCAGATCGAGGTGGCTCATGAGGTGATACAGGCTCGGTGCGTCGAAGGGTGACGACCCGAGGAAGACCGCCGGATAGCCCAGGATCTGGCGCAGGACGGGATCGGAGAAGCGGCGTGCGACGTGATCGTGGAGCGAGCGGGTGAGCAGGGGGGCGAGGCGGGGGAGCTGGCCGGCGACGGCCGGGGATCGCAGACCCTTCGTGGAGGCGTAGGTGTCATAGAGGAACCGCGACACGGCGAGGTCGTACGCATCGTGGGCCGAATCGAGGTACTCGTCGAGACGTGCTCCGGCGCCCGGCTCGCGGCTCTCGAAGAGCTCCCGCGCCTGCGCGCGACCGGACACCACGTCGATCGGATCGCTGGGTGCGGCGCCGTCGGGCTCGGGATAGACGCGATAGGCGGGGGTCAACGGCACGAGATCGAGCTGCTCGGCCGCTGTGGTGCCGCACAGGCGGAAGAAGTGATCGAAGACCTCGGGCATGAGATACCAGCTCGGTCCCGTATCGAAGCGGAAGCCGTCGCGCTCCCACGACCCCGCTCGACCGCCCAGCTCGGGGGAGGCCTCGTGGAGGTCGACTCTCCAGCCGTCGCGCGCGAGCAGGGCGGCGGTGGCGAGCCCTGAGATGCCTCCGCCGATGACGAGGGCCGTGCGGCTCATGCGGTGCTCCGTTTCGGGGGGCGGCCGGCGAGGGCACGGGCCGCGATGGTTGCTTTGACGGGGGTGGGCACGGAGACGCGCGCGGTCTCGTCGTCATCGCGCAGGCGGCGGGAGAGCTCCGCGAACAGGCCGTGTGCGGTGGTCACCGCGCGCCGGCAGTCGGCGGGCAGGTCGGCGATCGCCCGCGCGGCGGCATCCAGGTCGGCGTCGATGCGGTCGAGGACGGTGATCCGGTCCCGGTGTCCGTCCTGGAGGCCGAGGTAGTCACGGCCCAGTCGGTTCTCGTCGTCCGCGCGGTCGCGGAGGAAGTTGACGTCCTGGAAGGCGGCGCCGAGGCGGCGGGCGCCCTCGACCAGCGTCGGGTCGGGGCTCAGCGGCGTGCTGCGACCGGCGTTGACGAAGATCTGCAGGCACATCAGACCGACCACCTCCGCCGACCCGTACACGTAGGCGTCGTGCGAGGCGTCATCATGCTGCGTGCGCGTGAGGTCGGTGCGCATGGAGGCGAAGAAGGGGCGGATGAGATCATGACCGATCCCGCATTCGCGCGCCGCCAACGCGAACGCGTGAACGATGAGGTTGGTGCTGAAGCCGCGCGCGACCGCCGCCAGCGTCTCGGCTTCGAGCTCGTCCAGCAGCAGCCGCTGGGTGGGCGCCGGCAGGCCGGTCGCCTCGGCCGCGCCGTCGACGACCTCGTCCGCGACCCGCACGAGTGCGTAGACGCTGCGCACATGCGTGCGCACGCGCGGGCCGAGCAGGCGGCATGCCAGCGCGAACGACGTCGAGTAGGCCGTGATCACGGTCGCGGCCGCATCCTGCGCGCACCGGTCGTACAGGGATCCACCGCTCACGGGATGCGCCCCTCGATCGTGTTCGCGACTTCGGCCAGCAGTGCGACGGCGGCAGGCGGCAGCGACGGCGACGCGGCCCGCGAGCGCGCTCGGCTGAGGCGGTCGTGAATGAGGGCGACCAGGTCGTCGCGTGCGCCGCTGGCCTCGAGTTCGCGCTGTGCGCGCCGCACGGCGATCGGACCCGTATGCGCGACGGCGAGAGCCGAGCTGACCCGCGGCCAGGCGGCGGTGTCGCGCGCGAGCGCGATGAGAGGAGTGCGCTTGGCTTCGCGAAGGTCGGCCCCCGGGTCGCGGCCGGCCTGACGACGTGAGCCGAACGTCCCGATGAGGTCGTCGACCAGTTGGAAGGCGAGCCCGAGGTCGGCCGCGGCGAGCGAGAGCTGCGCGCGGGCGGCATCGGTCGCACCGGCCATCACCGCTCCGGCCAGCAGCGGTGCTTCGAACGAGTAGGCGGCCGTCTTGTCGTGCGCGGCGCCGAGCAGCGCGTCGGTTTCGGGATAGTCCGCGCGGGCAGCGTGCTCGACGTCGGCGAGCTCGCCGGATGCCGAGACGAGGATCGCGTCGTCGATGATCTGAAGCAGGGCGACGCGTGTCGGAGCATCCACGGAGGCGCACGCGACCAGTCGGCTCGCCTCGAACAGCAGGAGATCGCCGGCGAGCACGGCCGCGGCGTCGCCGACGGTCGCCGCCTGGTCGCCCGACGCTCCGAAGGCTTGCGCGCGAGTGCGGAAGCGACCCGCGACGTTCGGGATGCCGCGTCGCTCCAGATCGCGATCGATGAGGTCGTCGTGCACGACGAAGGCGGTGTGCAGCAGCTCGAGGGCGACGGCGACGTCCCAGACGGCCGCATCGGCGGCGTCGGACGACCCGCCGAACGCGCGGTACGCCGCGACGACGAGCGCCGGCCGCAGGCGCTTGCCGTCGGCGGTGGCCGCGGCGGTAGCGGCTGCCAGCGCCCGGGCGCCATCGCCGAGGGGCGCGGCCCGCCGTTCGAGCCGCTCGAGGGCGCCATCGATCGCCGCGTCGATCCTTCGCCGCGCGTCGTCGTCGAGGAGCGTGATCACGAGGCTCTCCGAACGGTCGCTTCCTCGAAGACGCCGAGCTGTTCGGCCTGAAGCACCAGCCACGGGCTGAAAGCCCAGGGGGTCGCCCGCAGCGAGACGGCGAGATCGGACGGATCGACCCAACGGGCCTCGGCGACCTCGAGCGGGTTCAGTCGCGGTTCGTCGTCGACGAGAGCGGTGTAGACCGGGCAGATCTCATGCTCGACGATGCCGCTCGCATCGACCGCGCGGTAGCGGAAGAGCGGCAGGGCGATCTGCACGTCGCGCAGGGCGACACCGAGCTCCTGCTCCGCGCGGCGGTGCACTGCGTCGATCACCGGCTCTGCCGGTCGCGGGTGTCCGCAGAAGGAGTTGCTCCACACGCCCGGCCAGGTCTTCTTGTCGAGCGCTCTGCGTGTGACCAGGGTTTCGCCGCGCGAGTTGTACACGTGGCAGGAGAATGCGAGGTGAAGTGCGGTGTCGGTGCCGTGGACGCTCGCCTTGGGCGCAGTGCCGATCTCATCCCCGTTGTCGTCGAGCAGGACCACGTATTCTGTCGGGGACACGATCTTCTCCTTATTGCTAGTTTAGCTAGCGATTTTAAGGGATACTACCTTTCGAGTGAGGGGGTGTCCAGCGTGACAGACCGATGGATCCCGACGACAGACCGCGACCAGCTCGTGCGCGACGCGCTCGTCGCCGTGCGCTCGTTCAGCGATTCTATGGACCGCATGCACGGCGTGCTGCGCAGCGACATGGACATGAACGGATCCGATCTGGCGGCGCTGCGCATGCTGATCGTGCGAGAGCAGCGGGGTGAGTGGGTGTCGCCCCATGAGATCGCGAGACACCTCGCGATCTCGACGGCCTCGACGACGAAGCTTCTCGATCGCCTCGCCGAGCGGGGACACATCGAACGCCGTCCTCACCCGGCCGATCGGCGCGCCCGCATCGTCGTGCTCACCGACCGCGCCCGGAGCGAGTTCTATCGCCATCTCGGCGCGCGCATGGCGAAGATGCGCGATGTCATGGACGCCTACAGCGATGACGAGCTGCGTGCGATCGCCCGCTTCCTCGACGACATGGACGACGCGATGGTCGACTGAGTCGCGCGTCGGGCTCAGAAACGAAGAAGGCGTCCCGATCGGGACGCCTTCTTCGTTGACCGGATGACACATCCGATCGATTGGTTGCGGGGACAGGATTTGAACCTGCGACCTCTGGGTTATGAGCCCAGCGAGCTACCGAGCTGCTCCACCCCGCGGCACAAGGAATAGCCTAACACGGGTTTCGCGTGCCGGAGTACACGGGCGGGTACGGCCGGTCATTGCTCCCGACGCGGTGGTCGGGGAGGATGGGACGAACGCCCGGCCGCCCTCCGAGAGGACACCACCGATGAGAACGGATGCCGTGGGTGTCGCCGTCGCCCAGTTCGCGCCCACGGCGGACAAAGCCGACAACCTCCGCGTCATCGACGAGCTGAGCGGCGTGGCCGCCGCTCGTGGCGCCGCGGTGGTGCTCTTCCCCGAGTACGCGAGCTACTTCGTCGATCCGTTCGATGCGACGCTCGCTGCCAACGCGGAGGACCTGGACGGAGCATTCGTCGCAGGGCTGACGGAGATCGCGGCACATCGCGGTGTCGTGGTGGTCGCAGGCCTCGTCGAACGCGGCGCGGCCGACCGCGTGCGAAACACGGTGGTTGCCGTGGACGCTGCGGGAGTGCGGGCCGTCTCGCGCAAGCTTCACCTCTACGACGCATTCGGACAGCGAGAGTCCGATTGGGTCGAACCGGCACCTGTCAGCGCTCCCGAGACCTTCGACGTGGGCGGTCTGACGATGGCGCTCATGACCTGCTACGACCTGCGCTTTCCGGAGGTGGGGCGCGTGCTCGCCGACGCGGGCGCCCACGTGATCCTGGTGGCTGCGGAGTGGGTCAGGGGACCGCTGAAGGAGCACCACTGGCGGACGCTTCTGCACGCGCGTGCCATTGAGAACACCCTGTATGTCGCCGGCGCCGATCACCCGCCGCCGCTGGGCGTGGGCGCTTCGGTGGTCGTGGACCCTCAGGGCGTCGAGATCGCCGGGATCGGAACGGCGACGGATGTCGCGGTCGGTTTTGCGGATGCCGGCACCATCGACCGTGTCCGGCGCGTCAACCCGGCGCTGCAGTTGCGGCGGTTCAGGGTCGAGCCGCGCTGATCAGCGCCAGTCGGCGGCTTGCCTCGGCGATGACGTCCATCCGTTTGCAGGCAGCGAAGCGCACCAGCGTGGCATAGTCGGGGCGGTGTTCGGGAGCGACGAACGCCGTGAGCGGAATTGCCACGACACCCGCGCGTGCCGGCAGCTCGCGGCAGAACTGGGCCGCGTCGATTCCCGGTTCCATCAGCGCCGCGGCATCCGCCACCGTGAAGTACGAACCGGCTGGCGTCGACACCGTGAACCCAGCGGCGTTCAGCCCTTCGGCGAGTCGGTCGCGTTTTGCCCGCAGCGTGGCCGCGATACCGGCGAACACGGCGTCGGGAAGCCCGAGCCCGACGGCGACGGCGTCCTGGAACGGCGTCGTACTGACGTAGGTGAGGAACTGCTTGACCGCCAGGACGGCGTCGATCAGGTCGGCGGGACCGGTGATCCACCCGATCTTCCATCCCGTGGTAGAGAACGTCTTGCCCGCGGAGGAGATCGACAGGGTGCGCTCTGCGGCTGCGGGATCTGTCGCGATCGGAACATGGGCGCCGTCGAAGACGAGGTGTTCGTACACCTCGTCCGTGACGATGAGAGCGTCGTGATGCTCTGCCAGCCGGACGATCTCGGCGCGCACGTCCGCGGAGAAGACGGCGCCGGTCGGATTGTGTGGATCGTTCACCAGGATGATCCGCGTGCGGTCGGTCACGGCGGCCGCAAGGAGGTCGAGGTCGGGCTGGAAGTCGGGCCATCGCAGCGGCACGGTGACCAGTCGCGCGCCGGTCAGCGCCACGATGGCCGCGTACGCGTCGTAGTAGGGCTCGAAGACGACGACCTCGTCCGCAGGGGAATCGATCAGCGCCAGCAATGTGGCGGCCAGCGCCTCGGTCGCTCCCGCGGTCGTCACGACCTCGCGGTCGGGATCAACGGTGAGCCCGTAGAAGCGCGCCTGATGCGCGGCGATCGCTTGGAGCAGGGCGGGGACGCCGCGACCAGGCGCGTATTGATTGCGTCCGTTCGCGATGGCCGCGCGGGCCGCCTCCAGAACCACGGCGGGGCCGTCCTCGTCGGGGAAACCCTGGCCGAGGTTGATCGCCCCCGATTGTGCGGCCAGCGCACTCATCTCCGCGAAGATCGTCGGGGCGGCGACTCCCGATGCGGACAGTAGTCCCGCGCCCTGTGCCGTGCGGCGCCACGTGCCGGGAATCTCTCGCATCGCGCTCAGGCTACATGCATAGGCTGGGCGAGGTGCGGGCATAAGCAACACACAGAATCGCGCGACATCCTGGTCAGGTCTTGGGAAGAAGGAAGCACACATGAGCGAGAACACCCCCACCAACAGCGAACCGCAGGATGACGCCGCGCAGGGCATCGATGCCGCGCAGCAGCGTGAGACCGCGCCGGAGCGTCCGCCGCTGCCCGAGCAGTCGGCCACGCACGCGGCTCAGAATTCGCCGGCAGGCGCCGCGGCCTCCGCGCCCGCCGGTACGCCGGAGCCGGGCACCGGCTACGCCGCGCAGGCGCCGTACACGGCCCCGACCCCACCGACGGCTCATACGCCGCGCCCGCAGGCGCCCCACGCGTCCTACCCGGCCCCGTCGTACGGCAGCCCGGCCTTCGGTACCTCGGCGTTCGGCACTCAGGCCACGGCCGTCTACCCGGCTGCGACGAACGCAACGGAGCACGCGCCGTCGGCGAAGCTCGGCGCGGGCAAGATCGTCGGCATCATGGTCGCGGCGGCGCTCGTCGGCGGTGCGGCCGGAATCGGGGGAGCCGCGGCGGGGGCGTCGTTCTTCCCGCAGTCGCAGACCGTGGTCAGCGGAGCACCCTCGACGGTGACGGTGAACAACACGGCCTCGGTCAATCAGACGACGGCGATCGCCGCGAAGGTCGTCCCGAGCGTGGTCACGATCTCGGCGACCGCGGGCTCTTCGGGCGGCACCGGGTCCGGGGTGGTTCTCACCTCCGACGGCTACGTCGTGACGAACACGCATGTCGTGACGCTCGACGGTCAGACCGCCGACGCGAAGCTGTCGGTCACCGCATCGAACGGCAAGGTGTACGCGGCGACCATCGTCGGCACCGACCCGACCTACGACCTCGCGGTGATCAAGCTCACTGATGCATCGGGGCTGACTCCGATCGAGTTCGGCGACTCGTCCAAGCTCAACGTCGGCGACGCGACGGTCGCCGTCGGAGCTCCGTTGGGCCTGTCGAACACGGTGACCACGGGGATCGTCAGCGCTCTCAACCGCTCGATCCAGATCGCCTCGTCGGCCGCGCCGAAGGGTGACTCGCAGGATCAGACCCCCCAGCAGGGTGACGGCAACGGCTCGCCGTTCCAATTCGACTTCGGCCAGGGGCAACAGCAGTCGACCGCGCAGAGCTCCATCTCCATCGCCGTGATCCAGACGGATGCCGCGATCAACCCCGGCAACTCCGGTGGCGCGCTCGTCGACGGCGAAGGCAAGCTGATCGGCATCAATGTCGCCATCGCCTCTGCTGGCGGCTCGAGGTCCAGCGGTCAGTCCGGGTCGATCGGTGTGGGCTTCTCGATCGAGTCCGACATCGTCAAGCGCATCACCGACGATCTGATCAAGAACGGCACCGCCACGCATGGTCTGCTGGGGGCAGGTGTCCGTGACGCCGCCACCCAGGAGGGCGCCACGACCGCCGGAGCCTACATCGCGGACGTGACTTCGGGCGGTGCCGCTGCTGCGGCGGGTCTGAAGAAGGGCGACGTCGTGACGTCGTTCAACGGAGTGCCGATCACCGATGCCACCGACCTGACGGCGCAGGTGCGGGCGCTCGCTGCGGGATCGAAGGCGACGATCGTCTACGACCGCGGAGGAAAGACGAGTTCCGCCGAGGTCACGCTCGGCCAGCTCCAGCAGTAGCGTCGCTCCCCGCCCGCGGCAGCCGGGCGCCACCGAAGGCCACCGTGCGAGTTCCTCTCACGGTGGCCTTCGTCGTCGCGCGAGAGCGGAGTGGAGTCAGTCTGCGAGCAGACGCTCGATCGCCGAGAGCGGGATCGCGAGCCAGGCGGGCCGATGCCTGGCCTCGTAGATGGCCTCGTAGACCGCTTTGTCGAGTTCGAGTGCGTTGAGCAGGATCTGGGCGGTCGCGCCTCCGGTGTCGGAGTATCCGTCGAGAAAGGCGGTACGTGCCGAGCGGGCCCAGGCGTCGGCGGCCCCGTCGACAGCGCCGTCGTGCTGCTGGGGCGCGCGCTGCAGTCGCAGCGATCCCGCGACGTAGTCGAACGAGCGCAGCATGCCGGCGATGTCGCGCAAGGCGAGATCCGGTGCGCGTCGCTCGGCGATCGGTCGCATCGGTTCCCCCTCGAAGTCGAGCAGCATCCAGCCCCGCGTCGGCGAATGCAGGACCTGGCCGAGGTGGTAGTCGCCATGCACTCGCTGCAGGGCGGGCCAGGAGGAGGCCTCGGCGGCGGCGTAGATCCGGTCGATTGCCGCCGCGTGGGCGGCGAGCGCAGGCACTTCCACCGCCGCGATGGCACGTCGTCGCCGCCACGCCGCGCTGATGGCGCGCCGGGCGACCCCGTCCGCGCGCGGGGTGGGGAACAGGCGGGCGAGATCTCGATGGACCGCGGCGGTGACCTGACCGAGGGAGGCGGCTTCGGCGGTGAAGTCGGTGTTGACGGCCGCCGCGGCCAGCGCCACCCGCCAGGCGTCATCGACGTCGGGCAGGAACTCCTGCGCGAATGCCAGCGATCCCCGCTCTGAACCGCCGCCCGGCGCCATCGTCCAGCGGCCGTCGAGATGGCCCACGACGGGGGGAACGTGGCGGCTGCCGGCGGCTGCGAGGGCGGACTGGAGTTCGATGTCCGGGTTGATGCCCGGATGCAGGCGGCGGAACACCTTGCAGATCGTCGGCGCGGCGTCGCGTGGACGGTAGATGATCGAGGTGTTCGACTGCTCGCCGACCAGCACCTGCGACGGACCGTCCAGATCGCTGCGACCCAGTTCGGCGAGCAACGCCGAGGCGAATGCGTGATCGTGCGGTCCGTCGATCAACGCACGACCCTCGTGGACCGCGATCGTCCACGGCTCCGTGACATCGGCGGGACGGGTCACGAGCGGAACCTGATAGACGATGGCGTTCTCGTCGTCGCCGTCGGCGACGATCAGGACCTGAACGGCCGCATCCGGGTCGCCGGTCGTCAGCTCGCGTTCGTCGAGAATCCGCAGGCGGGGTGAGCGTCCGGTCGGCGAGTACCACCGCTGCTGCGGCATCCACACAGCCAGGTGCCCCAGCGTCGTCTGCATGCGTCGAGGCTAGTCAGGGTGGTCACGGGCTGTCGAGGTCGCCGGTCTGATCGTTGCCGTCGCGGTCGGCCTCCGTCGAGGGCGATGACGTCGTGAGAAAGGTCTCGAGCGGAACCGAGATCGCGACGCCAGCAGCGCCGAACACACCGAGATCGTCGAACGGCGGCGGCAGCACTTCTGCCGGCTGCGGCTGTTCCCGCGGGTCTGCGGGCAGCCCGCCCCACTCGGACGGATCCTCGGGCCGACTCTGGAAGATACCCATGCGCCCATTGTGCGCGATGCGGCTGCGACGAGCGCTCGCCGCGCGGGATCACCCGGGTTCGCGGTCCCCGTCATCCGGTGTGAGGGGCCGACCGGACGTGCGCGCGCCGCGCCGCGGAACGAGACCGGCGACGGCCGTCACGGCCGATCGCCCGCGGTCGCCGATAGTGCTGCCGGTGCGCCGGACGAAGCCGAACGCGGTGCTCTCGAGACGTGTCGCGCCCGGCCGTGGCTCGAGTTCGGCGGGGTACTGCGGCGGCGCTCCTCCGAAGGCGCGCCGGGATCCGACCGCGACGCGTCGCCCGAGCAGGTGATTGCCGGTGCCGCCCACGGCGGCACCGATACCGAAGGGGAGAGCCTTGCCGATGACGGATGCGCCGCCCTTGGCGGCGAACTGGCGGATGAAGGCCGACTTCAGCCTGTCCACGAGAGGGCCCACGGCGGCGCGAGGCAGCGACTTCGTGATCAGTTCGCCCCAGTACGTGGGGCGGGGCGTCCCCGTCCCGGCGAGCTGTCGCCCGAACTGCGCGACGAGATCGACACCCTCCTTGCCGAGCATGAGCGTCAGCACGAGGGCGCGCGCCCGGTCGGGGTTCTCGACGCGGATGCCGTGCAGCTCCGCCAACGACTGCGCGAACAGCGCGGTCGCTTCGAGGAAGCCCACCGTCTCGACGCCGGACAGCGCGAGGGTCATGCCGGTGCCGATGCCGGGCACCACGGCGGTGGCCCCCACGGCTGCGCCGCCGGTGGTCACGGCCGCCAGGTAGCGGCGTTCGAGCATCCGCACGATGTCGCTGGTCGCTGCCTCGGGGTGGCGCAGGCGGATGCTGCGCAGGTGCGCGATGACGGCGGGGCGCTGCACCTGAAGAACCCGGTCCAGGGCACGGATGGTCCGAGGGTGCTCGGAGGACCCTTCCGGCGGCAGGCCTCCGGCCCACGGCGCGTCATCGGGGAGCGAATGGATGCGGGGGATCTGGACCATGTCGGCACGATCCTATGGACGGCCCCTGGAGAGCGGCTGAGCGTTGACGTGCGGGTGTGGACGATCGGGGCGATCGTCGAACCGGCTTGCTAGGTTTGACGGGTGAGCGCCCCCCATCCGACCCCCGCGGAAGACGACGGCGTGCACGATCTGCCGCCGCTGCCGTCGGTGCCCGCTGCCGAGGCGGCAGCTCAGCTCGATCGCCGCGAGGACGAACCGGCGGCGGCGCCTGCGGCGCCCCGACCGCGTCGTCCCGCGGCACAGCGCGGTGCCCCGCGCGTACCGCGGCCACGCAAGCCCAAGGCCACGCTCCCGCCGCCCCCCGACGTGCCGCCGGAGGTGGCTGCCGCACGATTCGAGGCGGCCCCGCCGCCACCGCCGTCGTCCATCGACGCGGGAGCCGAGATCTCGGAGAGTCCCGACCTCGAACCGGCGCTGCCGGAGGCCACCGCTGAGGGTGAGGTCGAGCCCGAGGCAGAGGCAGAGGCAGAGGCCGAGGTCGAGCCCGAGGTCGTGATCGAGGCTGAGCCCGAGGCAGAGGCCGAGCCCGTGATCGAGCCCGATCAGACCGTTGCGGACGACGCTCAGGTCGCGCCCGAGGGTGCCCTCGAGGTCGAATCCGTCGCGGACGACGTTCCCGACCCGGACGAGGCGGTATCCGCGCTCGCGGAGATGCTGGCGGTGACGGGACCGGCCTCGACGGCGGACACCGATGAGTCCGTCGACGACGCCGGCGCGAACGTGCAGATCGAAGCGGTGCGTCTGAGCGGGGTCACGAAGACATTCGGCGCGACCGTCGCGGTCGACGCGATCGACCTCCGGATCGCCGCCGGTACGTTCTACGGGATCGTGGGGCCCAACGGGGCGGGCAAGACGACGACGCTGTCGATGATCGCGGGTCTGCTCCGCCCCGACAGCGGCGAGATTCGCATCGCAGGTGTCGACCTGGCATCCGCGCCGCGTCAGGCGAAGCAGAAGATGGGCATCCTCCCCGATCGGCTGCGCACCTTCGACCGGCTGACCGGTCGACAGCTGCTCCACTATTACGGCGTGCTGCGAGGGCTGCGGTCGGCGGTCGTGGAGAGTCGCACGGCCGAGCTGGCGCGGGCGTTCGATCTCACCGATGCCCTGTCCCGACCGGTGTCGGACTATTCCGCCGGCATGACGAAGAAGATCATGCTCGCCGGCGCGATGATCCACTCGCCGCGCGTTCTGGTGCTGGACGAACCGTTCGAGTCGGTCGACCCGGTCTCGTCCGCGGTCGTCCTCGACATCCTGTCCGCCTACGTCGCGCACGGCGGCACGGTGGTGCTCTCCAGTCACGGGATGGAGCTCGTGGAGCGCGTCTGCTCCGGACTTGCAGTGATCGTCGGAGGCCGCGTGCTCGCCGAGGGGACCGTCGACGAGGTGCGAGGGGAGCTCACCCTCGAGCAGCGCTTCATCGAGCTGTCCGGCGGCATCAGCGACGCGGAGGGGCTCGAGTGGTTGCACACGTTCTCCGACTGAGGCTCGACCTCCTCGTCGGCGCCCTGCGCGCAGACCGACGCCAGATCGTGCGCACACTCGTGGGTGTCGCTGTGGTCGCGCTCGTCGTGGGCGCCGTGTGCGTCGCCGCATGGCGGCTGCGCTCGTCATCGGAGGACGCGGCATTCGCGGTGACGATGGTCGCGGCATCCGCTCTCACCCTCGGATTCTTCGTCACGGCCCTGGTGGGGGGCGTGGACGATCAGCTCGACCCGCGGCGATTCTCCGTCGTCGGAGCGTCGCCTCGCGCGACGGCCGGAGCGACGCTGCTGGCGAGCATGATCAGTGTGCCGGCGCTCGCCCTGATCGTCGTCGCGGTGGCGTTGAGTGCGCTGTGGGCCGATCGTGGCGCTGCGGCGTGGGTGTGCATCGTCTCCGCCGTCCTCGGCGTGCTCACATGCCTGCTGCTCGCGAAGATCGGCCTGGCCCTCGCGAGCATGGTGCGCGATCATCGCTCCAGAGAGCTGACGGGGGTGTTCCTCATCGCCCTGATCGTGGTCGTCGTTCCTGTTGTGGTCTTCCTCGCATCCCTGCAGTGGACCGACGGCGTACCGTCCGCTCTGGTCGCGGCCGTCGACCTGCTCGCGCTCACGCCTCTGGGCGCAGCGTGGGCGCTTCCCGAACGCGCGCTGAGCGGCGGCGCCGCTGCCCCCGCCGTGATCGCGGTCCTGTCGGTCGCGGTGCTTGCGGCGCTGTGGTTCTGGCTCGTCGACCGGCTGATGACGACGACGGAGCGCCCGGGGGCCGCACGTCAGCGACGCGGGCTCGGCTGGTTCGATCTGACCGGCGGGACGGCTGCCGGCGGTATCGCTGCGCGCAGCATCATCTACTGGTTCCGCGATCCGCGATATCTGGTCAACATGATCATCGTGCCGATCGCGGCAGCCCTGACGATCGTCCCGCTTCTGCTGGTCGGCGTGCCGTCCGAGTTCGTGGTGCTGCTGCCGGCACCGCTGATCGCGCTCTTCTTGGGCTGGTTGCCGCACAACGACCTCGCCTACGACTCCACGGCCTTGTGGATGCACATCGCGGGCGCTGTGCGCGGCGCGGCCGATCGGGCCGGACGTCTCGTGCCGATCACGGTCGTCGGCGCGGTCCTGCTGGCGGTGGCCGTGCCGGTGACGATCTCCCTGCACGGGCGTTGGGCGATGCTCCCGGCGATGGCGGGCGTATGCGCCAGCCTGTTCCTGGCCGGGCTCGGATTGTCCTCCCTCACCTCTGTCATCGCTCCCTACGCCGTCTCCCGACCCGGCGACAGCCCGTTCCAGCAGCCGCAGCGCACCGGCGGTGGACTCTCGCAGGCGGTGGTCATGTTCGGTGCGGTGCTCCTCAGCGTTCCGGCGTTGTGGTGGGCCTGGCTCGCGTTGTCGGTGGACGAGAGCTGGGCGTGGACCGCGCTGTGGGGCGGTGCGGGGATCGGCGCGGTGGCGCTTTTGATCGGGATCTTCGCCGGCGGGGCCGTGTTCGACCGCACGGGCGAGCGTCTGATGGAGTTCGCCGAGTCGACGTGACCCTCTGTGAACGAACCGTCCCGGGGGCGCCCGACCGCCGATAGAATCGGTCACCATGAGCCCCCTCGACAGCCCCGACGCACCCGGTGACGGCGGCGTCGCCACCCTTGATCGCGAGCTCGAAGAGCTTCTGCGCGAGGAGAACATCGAGCCCGGCGACCACGAGCGGTTCTCGCACTACGTGAAGAAGGACAAGATCCTCGAGTCCGCGCTCACGGGCAAGCCGGTACGCGCGCTGTGCGGCAAGAAGTGGACTCCCGGTCGCGACCCGGAGAAGTTTCCGGTGTGCCCCACGTGCAAGGAGATCTACGAGTCGCTCATGAGCTGACCCGTCCCGCTCACGCGTCGATGTAGACCGTGGGCAAAGCCGGGTCGGACCGGCTCAGTGCGAGCCCTGTGACGGGAAGCTCTTCGCGAACGAGCGCGTGATGCTCCCTCGCGCGAGCGACGCCCTCGGCCCCCTCGAATGCGGGGTCGGGCTCACCGGCTTCGACGAGCGCCACCTGCAGGGCGCGCGCCTCGGGATGATCCGCGGTCGTCTGCATCTGCTCGAACCCGTCGGAGACGGCGATGAGCTCGCTCGTCGCGGTACCGCGGGACAGGGTGCGGAACGCGGCCTTGCGGCCGCCCTTGGACCCCTTGTCGGTCGAGGTCTTGGCCACTGCGACCCAACCACCCGCGGCATCCTGCCGAGCGACGAGTTTGTAGACCATCCCTGCCGTCGGCGCGCCGGAACCGGTCACCACCGACGTCCCGACGCCGTAAGCATCGACAGGGGATGCCGCGAGCGCTGCGAGGGCGAACTCGTCGAGGTCGCTCGTCACCGTGATGCGCGTTCCGGTCGCGCCGAGCTCGTCCAGCTGCGCGCGCACCTCCGCGGCGACGGTGGGCAGGTCGCCGGAGTCGATGCGCACCCCGCCCAGGCCCGTGCCGGCGACGCGAATCGCGGTCTCGACGCCGCGGCGGATGTCGTAGGTGTCGATGAGCAGCGTCGTGTCGGTGCCGTGTGCCGCGATCTGGCTGCGGAAGGCGTCCTCTTCGCTGTCGTGCAGCAGAGTCCACGCGTGGGCGGCGGTTCCCATCGTCGGGATGCCCCACTCCCGCCCTGCCTGCAGGTTGCTCGTCGCACCGAACCCGGCGATGTAAGCGGCGCGCGCGGCCGCGACGGCGGAACGCTCTCCGGCGCGGCGGGAGCCCATCTCGGCGAGGGGACGGTCCCCGGCGGCGATGCTCATGCGTGCGGCGGCGTTGGCCACCGCGGAGTCGTGGTTGAGGATGCTGAGGGCCAGCGTCTCGAGCACGACCGCCTCGGCGAAGGAGCCCTCGACGGTGAGTACCGGCGATCCCGGAAAGTACAGCTCGCCTTCGCGGTAGCCGCGGATGCTCCCGGTGAAACGGTAGTTCTCCAGATAGCGCAGGGTCTCGGCTCCGACGACGCGGTTGTCGCGGAGGTAGCGCAGCTCGTCGTCCCCGAACCGGAACGCCCGCAACTCCTGCAACAGCCGTCCGGTGCCGGCGACCACGCCGAAGCGGCGCGCTCCCGGCAGGCGCCGTCCGAACAGCTCGAACACGCAGCGGCGGGCCGCTGTCCCGTCCCGCAGGGCCGCATCGATCATGGTCAGCTCGTAGCGATCGGTGAGGAGGGCGGACGACGGGGCCTCGGCGCGGGTCATGCCGTCACTCTAGCGACGGCGCTGGTGACGTCGCCGTCAGTGCAGCGGCGGGTAGGGTGGAGAACCGTGAATGACGCACCGATCGGGATCTTCGACTCCGGTGTGGGTGGACTCACGGTGGCGCGCGCGGTCTCGCAGTTGCTGCCGCGCGAGTCGGTGCTGTACATCGGCGACACCGCGCATTCGCCCTACGGCCCCAAGCCGATCGCGGATGTCCGCCGCTACAGCCTCGAGGTGCTCGACACCCTCCTGGATCAGGGCGTGAAGATGCTGGTGATCGCCTGCAACACGGCATCCGCGGCGGTGCTGCGCGACGCGCGGGAGCGCTACGACGTGCCCGTCGTCGAGGTGATCGGGCCGGCGGTGCGGACGGCGATCTCCACCACGCGCAACCGCCGTGTGGGCGTCATCGGCACGGTCGGCACGATCGGCTCGGGCGTCTACCAGGACATGCTCGGCGTCAACGAGGATCTGTCGGTGTTCACACAGGCGTGCCCGCGGTTCGTCGAGTTCGTCGAGGCGGGTGTGACCGGGTCAGCGGAAGTGCTCACCGTCGCCGAGGAGTACCTCGCGCCGCTGCGCCACGCCGGAGTGGACACCCTGGTGCTCGGCTGCACGCACTACCCCTTCCTGGAGGGCGCCATCAGCTACGTGATGGGGCCGGACGTCTCGCTCGTCTCGAGCGACACCGAGACCGCCAAGGACGTCTACCGCCAGCTCGTCTCGCGTGACCTGCTGGCCGGGCCGGATGCCGTGGCCACCCATGTCTACGAAGCGACCGGCGACTCCGCCGACGACTTCATCCGTCTCGCCGATCGGCTGATGGGCCGCGGCGTGTCCAGCGTGCGCCTGGTGCAGACCGGCGCCATCGACCTCCCGCACCCCTGGAAGGGGACCCCATGACTGATTCCACCACCCGCGCCGACGGCCGCACCCCCGATCAGCTGCGTCCCGTCACCATCGAACGCGGCTGGTCCGCGCACGCCGAAGGCTCGGCGCTGATCTCCTTCGGCGGCACGAAGGTGCTGTGCACGGCATCCTTCACCGGCGGTGTGCCGCGATGGCTCACCGGCAAGGGCAAGGGGTGGGTGACCGCGGAGTACGCGATGCTGCCGCGTGCGACGAACTCACGCAACGACCGGGAAGCCGTCAAGGGCAAGATCGGCGGACGCACCCACGAGATCTCGCGCCTGATCGGGCGCGCGCTGCGCGCCGTCGTCGACACCAAGGCGCTGGGCGAGAACACGATCGTCATCGACTGCGACGTGCTGCAGGCCGATGGCGGCACCCGCACCGCCGCCATCACGGGCGCCTACGTCGCCCTCGCCGACGCGATCGAGTGGGGGCGGGCCAAGGGGCTGGTCGGCAAGAACGCCAAGGTGCTGCTCGACTCGGTCGCGGCGGTGTCGGTGGGCATCATCGACGGCGAGCCCATGCTCGACCTCGCCTACGTCGAAGACGTGCGCGCCGAGACGGACATGAACGTCGTGGTCACCGGGCACGGCCTGTTCGTCGAGGTGCAGGGGACGGCGGAAGGTGCGCCCTTCGACAAGCGCGAACTCGATGCTCTGCTCGAACTGGGCGTGGCGGGTTGCGCCGATCTGCGCGACGCGCAGATCGAGGTGCTCGCGTCGTGATCGGTGTTGCGAACTCCTCCGCGGCGGGCGACGGCGTCCGCCGCATCGTGCTGGCGACCCACAATCCGCACAAGGTGGAGGAGTTCGGTGCGATCGTCGCGCGCGTGCGCCCCGACCTCGAGGTGATCGGTTATGACGGCCCCGAGCCCGTCGAGGACGGCGTGACCTTCGCGGCGAACGCCCTCATCAAGGCGCGAGCCGCCGCGGCGCACA
Organism: Microbacterium sp. MRS-1; assembly: GCF_000585455.1. NCBI lineage: Bacteria > Bacillati > Actinomycetota > Actinomycetes > Micrococcales > Microbacteriaceae > Microbacterium > Microbacterium sp. MRS-1. The sequence continues at coordinate 8,723 of NZ_JAUF01000041.1, read as the reverse complement.
CCGGGTTGCCGGCGCTCGCGGACGACTCCGGCGTGTGCGTGGACGTGCTCGGCGGTGCCCCCGGTGTGTTCTCCGCGTACTGGGCCGGGCACCGCAAGGACGCGCGGGCCAACCGGGAGCTGTTGCTCGATCAGCTCTCCGACATCGCCGACCCGCATCGCACCGCTCAGTTCGTCTCGACCATCGCTCTGGTCGTTCCGGGGCCAGGCGGTGTCTTCCGTGAGGAAACGGTGGAAGGCGTCTGGCCGGGAAGACTCGCGACCGCTCCGTCGGGTACGGGCGGGTTCGGCTACGACCCGATCTTCCTGCCCGACGACCAGGGCGGGCGATCGGCCGCTGACCTGTCGCCGGCGGAGAAGAACGCCGCATCGCACCGGGCTCGCGCCTTCGTCGCGCTGGCTCCGCTGCTGAGCACGCTGGAGCGATAACCGCTTTCATTCCCGACTAGGCGAAAGCTGCCGCGTGAAGGCTGAGCGCGGCCTAGCCTCGTTCCTATGCACGATCACGCACCGACCGGCATCCGTGGCGCGAGCAATCGCCGCCTGCTCACGATCTCGCTCTGTCTCACCGCAACCGTCATGCTGGTGCAGGTCGTCGGCGCCCTCCTGACCGGGTCGCTCGCTTTGCTGGCCGACGCGGCGCACATGTTCACGGACTCGTCCGCACTCGTGGTCGCACTGATCGCCTCGACCGTGGCCGCGCGTCCTGCGAACGACCGCAACACCTACGGCTACCAGCGCGCCGAGGTGTTCGGCGCGCTGGTCAACGCGGTGATCCTGATCGCGCTGATGGTGTGGATCGCCGTCGAGGCGGTGCAGCGACTGCTCGCTCCGTCGGAGGTCGAGGTGGCCGGAGCGCTGATGCTGCTCATCGCCGCCGTCGGCCTCGTCGCCAACGCCGTGTCGATGTACCTTCTCAGCGCCGCGCAGCGCCGCAGCATCAACGTGCGCGGCGCGTACATCGAGGTGCTCGGAGATCTCATCGGCTCGGCGCTGGTGATCGTCGCCGCCGTCGTCATCTGGACGACGGGATGGATGCCGGCCGACGCGCTGGCGTCGCTGCTCATCGCGGTGATGATCCTGCCACGCGCGATCGGACTGCTGCGCGAGGTGTTCTCGGTGCTGGGCGAGCGCGCGCCGCGGGGGACCGAGGTCGCGGAGATCCGCGATCACATCCTCGGCGAGGACGGCGTCGTCGACGTGCACGACGTGCACGTGTGGCAGCTCACCCGGGGTGCTCCGGTCTTCACCGCGCACGTCGTCGTCAGCGACGATCTGCTCGCCGGGGGATCGCCGGGAACGGGCGCGCTGCTGTCCCGTCTGCAGGGGTGCCTGTCCCGACACTTCGACGTGGAGCACTCGACCTTCCAGTTCGAGCCCGCCGGTCATCGGGAGCACGAGGCGCACGTCTGACACGCGCAACGGCTGCCAGCGACGCATCGCGTCGTCGATGTGTCACGATGCAGAGCATGGATGCCGCCACACGCGAGGAGTTCGCGACGCTGCGCCGACGCGCGTACGGGCCGGATGCCGACATCGACGACGACCCGGCGGCGCTCGCGCGGCTTCGCGAACTCGAGCAGCGTCAGGACCGCGGTTTTGCCGCCGAGCAGTCGGCACGGATGGCGGAGGCCGAGCGCCTGTTCGGACCGCCGGTGCCGCGACCGGAGAGTGCCGTGCCGGAGACGCCTGCGCCCGCCGGGGACGCGGCCGCTGTCGGCGTTGCTGAGCCGCACGGGGCCGGGCAGCACTATCGCTCGTCGCCGACCCCTCCGCCGATCGGCCGTGCGCTGCTCATCGGGTGGGCTGCGTCGATCGTGGTCGTCGCGATCGTCGTGGGCGCGCTCGTGTTCGCACTGGCGTCGCTGCGACCGGTGTCGGCGGTCACCGGTGCCCGTCAGGTCGCGAGCCTGGACCAGCCGACGGCGGACGTGCCGATGGTGCTGCCGTGGGCGCGCAACGGCGACCGGGGCACCACCTACAGCTTCGTTGGTCTGCTCATCGTCGTGTCCTCCGGCGAGAACCGTGGTTTCGAGGGGGAGTGCGTCACCGTGCTCCAAGACGTGCCGGACGTCGCGGGCTCCCAGATCGGCAACAGCGCGTGCAGCGCGAGCCCCTTTCACCCGGCGGTGTCCATCCACGTCGACCGCGGCAGCCCGGAAGAACTGACGGCAGCCTTCCCCGTCGGCACGGTGATTCAGTTTGAGTGGGACGGCACCGCCGTCGCTGTCTTCGCCGCGGACCCGTCTGCGCCGACCAGCGCGCCGGCGTGGAGGTTACTGCTCGCGACGAACGTCCATCGGCTGCTTGTCGGTGCGGAGCCCTCGCCACCGGGCGTGACGGAGTGTGCCGTTCGGAGTGAACTCCGCGAACTCGACCTCGCCGACCAGCTCCGGGTGTAGCCAGAGAGCGTCCGTGGCGTCGGCCGCAGGGACACCCACGAAGGGGTTGGCGTCGGTGCGCAGCGGCTGCAGCCGGCTCTCCAGGCGGGCGAGCTCGCGGTCGGTGAACCCCGAGCCCACGCGGCCGACATAGCGCAGGCCCCCGGCATCCGGGATGCCGAGCAGCAACGATCCGATGCCGCCGCGTCGTTCGCCCTTTCCGGGACGAATGCCGCCGATCACGACCTCCTGCGTCGCCGTCAGCTTGACCTTGAGCCATCGTTCGGAGCGGATGCCGCGTCGATATGGCGACTGCGGATCCTTCACGACGACACCTTCCAACCGCAGGTCGGCGGCAGCCGTCAACGCGTCGGCGATGTCATCGGTGACGGGCGGCACGACGAGCGGCGATGCGGCGTCTGCGGTCACCGACTCGAGCAGTTCTCGTCTTTCGCGGAGGGGTCGCTCTGCGATGTCGTCGTCGCCGATGCGCAGCAGGTCGAAGACGAAGTAGTGCACGGGCGTGGCGGTGGCTTCGCGGGCGATGTCGCGGGCGCCGGCCAGATGCATCCGCGACTGCAGTCGCGTGAAGCTCGGGTGCCCGGCGGCATCGAGCGCGACGATCTCGCCGTCGAACACGGCGGGCAGCGCGCCGAGCCCGAGGTCTGCGGCGGTGAGCTCGGGATAGCGCTCGGTGATGTCGACGCCGCTGCGTGCACGCAGCCGCATCCGCTCGCCATCCCATGTCGCGACGGCCCGGATGCCGTCCCACTTGAACTCGACCCACGGGAGGCCGCCCCAGCGTCGGGCCGCGGAGGTGGCCAGCGCGGGTGTCGACGACACGGCGAGCATCGGCGCCGCGCTGTCGCGAGACGAGCGAGACGGCATGCGCTGACCGGCGCGGGCAGCGGCCACGGCGCCCGTCGCCGCGTCCTTCCCCGCCGGCTTCGTGCGGTGCAGCAGCCACTGCGACTTCTCGTCGGCGCCCGACGTGCGGATCAGGGCGAGGCGCACGCGTCCGAGCGGTCCGCCGGGACGGCCGGTGAGGGTCGCGATGACCTCGTCATCCCGCCATTTCTCCACGGTGAAGGTGCCGGAATCCCACACGGTCATGGCACCCGCCCCGTACTCGCCTGCGGGAATCTCGCCGGCGAACGTCAGGTACTCGATCGGGTGCGGTTCGGTCATCACCGCCAGGTGGTTGCGGTCGGGAGAATCGGGGATGCCGCGAGGCACCGCCCAGCTCACGAGCACGCCGTCGCGCTCGAGCCTGAGGTCCCAATGCAGCCGCGACGCGTGGTGCTCCTGTATCACGAACCGCCAAGTTCGCGCCGAGCCGCCATGATTCGGCGCGTCAGAACGTGGCGGCTCGGCGGAAGAATGGCGGCTCGGCGGGAAGGGTTCGGGCGTGGCGGAGGGGGTGCGCTTGGCCACGTACGCGGCGAGCGGATCGGGGGCGGCGGGGGCGAGGGGGGCGAGCAGGTCGCCGTCGACCGCGACGCGCGCGAGCACCTCGTCCAGGACGAGATGGCGCAACTCGGGGTCGTCGAGCTCGGCCCAGGTGCGCGGAGCCGCGACGGTCGGTTGGGCGCGCCCGCGGAGCGAATACGGGGCGATGGTGGTCTTCGCCGCGTTGTTCTGCGACCAGTCGACGAACACCTTGCCGGGACGGGCGGCCTTGCTCATCGCGCTGACGACGAGATCGGGATCGTCCGCTTCCAGGGCGCGTGCCAGTTCGCGGGCGAACGCCGAGATCTCGTCGCTGGATCGAGTCGTGTCCAGCGAGGCATACAGGTGAATACCCTTGGATCCGCTCGTCACCGGCGACGGCTCCATGCCCATGTCCGACAGGATGCCGCGGGCCCGTCGTGCCACCTCCGCGCATTCGGCGAGCCCGACGCCGGGGCCCGGGTCGAGGTCGAGCACGAGGCGGTCGGGGTATCTGCGCCCGCCGTGGTCGAAGCGCCACTGCGGCGTGTGGAGTTCGAGGCTCGCGACCTGCGCGAGGTAGACGAGTCCGGCGACGTCGGCGACCAGAGGGTAGTCCTTCGCTCCGCCGGAATGGTCGATCGGGTGTCGCGGCATCCAATCGGGCGCGCCGGCTTCGAGGTCTTTCGCGAAGAAGGGCGCCTCGCCCGTGCCCTCCGGCCAGCGCAGCCGCGTCACCGGCCTGCCGGCCAGGTGCGGCAGCATCACGGGAGCGATGCGCGAGTAGTAGTCGATCACCTCGGCCTTGGTGGTGCCGGTGGCAGGATAGAGCACTTTGTCGAGGTTGCTCAGACGCAGGCGACGCCCGCCGACGTCGACCACCTGCGCTGACTGTGCCATGGCGCCAGGCTAGCGTCCAGCCCCTGGCGTCGGCCGCCGCGAGCCGGTTGGATGGCCCCATGAGAGCGATCTGGAAGGGCGCGTTGACGTTCGGCCTCGTCAACGTGCCGGTGAAGGTGTACTCGGCGATCGAGGACCACGACGTGCCGCTGCACCAGGTGCACGCGGCCGACGGCGGGCGCATCCGGTATCAGCGCATCTGCGAGCTCGACGGCGAGGTCGTGCCCTACGCCGACATCGACAAGGCATACGACGACGGCGAGCGCACCGTGGTGCTCACGGCGGAGGACCTCGCCGCACTGCCGTCAGAGCGCAGCCGCGAGATCGAGGTGGTCGAGTTCGTCCCCAGCGACCAGATCGATCTGCCGACGCTCGACCGGCCGTACTATCTCGAGCCCGACTCGTCGTCGCCCAAAGCGTACGTGCTGCTGCGCAAGACCCTGGAGCGGACCGATCGGACAGCCGTCGCGCGCTTCTCGCTGCGCCAGAAGACGAGACTGGCTGCTCTGAGGGTCCGCGGCGACGTGCTGGTGCTGCAGACCCTGTTGTGGGCCGACGAGGTGCGGCAAGCCTCATTCGCCGCCCTCGATGAGCCGGTCAAGATCTCCGACAAGGAGTTGGAGCTGTCGGCATCCCTCGTGGAGAGCTTCTCGGCCGACTTCGATCCCGCCCAGTTCGTCGACGAGTATCAGCAGGAGCTCCGCACCCTCATCGACGCCAAGCTCGAGAAGGGTGACGCCCTTGACACGTCCGAGACCTTCGGTGAGAAGGGCGAGAAGGATGCCGGCGGTGAGGTCATCGATCTGATGGCGGCCCTCAAGGCCAGCGTGGAGCGCAGCCGAGCGGCGCGGGCGGAGAAAGAGAAGGTGGCCTCGCCCAAGAAGGGCAAGGCCACCAAAGCGTCCTGAGTCAGACGGCGGGCGCGTCGTCCTCGAGCGGCTCGACGGTCTCGGGGGTGAGCCCGGCCGCCTTCTCCTTCTTCACGCTGCGGCGCTCGGAGAAATAGTGCCAGATCGTGACGAGGGCGGTGCCGCCGACGACGGCGAGCAGGATGAGGTCGATGTAGTTCTCGACGAACGTGGCCACCGGCGGGATGAACCCGATGAGGTAACCGAACATCGTCAGGCCGAAGCCCCAGAGGATCGCGCCGATGAGGTTGTAGAGCGAATATTTGCGCCACGGCATGTGGCCGACGCCCGCCGCGACGGGCGCGAAGGTGCGCACGATCGGAACGAAGCGGGCCAGGATGACCGTGAGGCCGCCGTAGCGCTCGAAGAACGCGTTGGTGCGCTCGACGTTCTTGCGGCTGAACAGACCCGATTCCTTGCGTTCGAACACGGCCGGTCCGCCCTTGTGACCGATGAAGTAGCCCACTTCGCCGCCGATGAACGCGGAGAGTCCGATCAGCAGCGCCACCCACCAGACGCTGATGCCGAAGATCCCGTGCGGCGTCGTCGCGGTGGCGTGCGACAGCAGGCCGGAGATGACGAGCAGCGTGTCGCCCGGAAGAAGGAACCCGATGAGCAGACCGGTCTCGGCGAAGACGATGAAGCACACCACCAGCAGAGCCCACGGGCCCGCGTTCTGGATGATGGCCGCAGGATCGAGCCAGGGGATGAGGGCGAGAGCGTGCACAGACTTCCCGTCGGTAGATCGGCGGTGGAGGGGCCCGCTCCGAGAGGTGAGCGGTCGCGGTCAGTCTACCGGGGCGGTTCCCGAGTGATTGCGGTGAATCGGCTGATCAAACCGGGCGCGGATCGTTGAGCGGTCGTGGCTAGATTGCTAGCATACTGTCATGCCCCTCGACCCTATCGCCAGTCGCGCCGACAAGGCGCAGTTCAACGTCTATTTGCCACGTGCGCTCATCACGCAGGTCAAACACCGGGCAATCGATGAAGGGCTGAGCCTCAGCAGCTTCGTCGAGCGGGTGCTGCAGGCCTCTCTCGACACTCCATCCTCGACCCGTCAGAAGGGGGATCTCTCATGATCGTCAGTCGTCCCGTGCAGTACACCTCCGACGTTGCCGGATACCGGCGCCTGTTCGCGGCGCTGGGGCTGGTCGCTCTCGTGGAGGAGGCGGACTGGTCGGTCTACGCGGCGGGAGACGGGCGCGTCGCGCTGCACCGCGTGGAGCCGGGTGACCCGCTGGACGGCCTCGCCGCGTTGGGCTTCGAGTCCGACGACCTGGATGCCGCGGCCAACGCCTTCGGTGATGCGGCCCGGTGCTTCGTTGCGGACAACGGCGCATCGGGCGTCGCGATCGCCGGCGAGCTCGAGCTCGTGGTGCTCGAGCTCGCCCCGGGGGAGCGGCACGGAACGCAGGGCTTGCGCGCGCTCGGCCTGTGGGTGAGTGCGCATGTGGATGCCGCGGCATCCGTGCTGGAGCGTCTGGGACTGCGCGCCGAGGTGCGCAGCGACACCGGCCGGTGGGTGCAGCTCGTGGCGGATGCCGGGCTTGCGGCCGTGCACGCCGGCGATGTGCCTGCGGCGCAGGTGTCGTTCGAGTACGAGGGTGATGTGGACGAGCTGGCCGCGCGGGTGCGCGCGGAGGGAGTGGACGCGCACGTCGTGGACGAGTCGTATGGGCGGACGCTTCTGATCCCGCGACCGGAGGGCGGCGAGCCGATCTGGATCAATGAACGCCAAAGCGACCTTTACGGCTACACCGCGCTCTGATCGGGCGTCGGTGCGCCCCTCCGTCCATGCTTCTGTGCGGAAGGTGGGACTTGAACCCACACGCCCGAAGGCACAGGAACCTAAATCCTGCGTGTCTGCCGATTTCACCACTCCCGCGCAACGGCCAGTCTATCCGGCGGCCTCGACCGTCTCGGGAGTGCGGGCGTCGGTGAGCGCCGTGACGCGCGGGCGACCGCCCACGATCCAGTAGCCGAGTCCGACGACGATGCCGCCGCCGACGAGGTTGCCGAGGCCCACCCACAGCATGTTGTTCGCGAACAGGCCCCACGTGAAGTGGGGGTCGCCGCTGAACAGGCCGATGCCGTAGGTGGTCATGTTCGCCACGACGTGTTCGAAGCCCGAGCTGATGAAGGCAAGGATCGCGGCGAAGATCAGCAGGATCTTGGCGACGTCGGAGCGCACGCGCGCGCACATCCAGATCGCGAGGCACACGAGCACGTTGCAGAGGATGCCGCGCACGAACAGCTGCAGCGGTGCTTCTTCCGCCTTGGCGGCGAGCATGTCGGCGAGCATCTTGCCGGCGGGAGCGTTGGCGTGCAGCACGCCCGAGGCCACGATCAGCCCGGCGAAGATGAGAGCACCGACGAGGTTGGCGACGAAGGTCGCGAGCATCGTGCCGATCGCACGCCACCAGCCCACCGCGCCCATGAGCGCCCCCTGGGGGAGGATCATCATCGCGCTCGTGAGCAGGTCGGCGCCGGCGAAGACGACGAGTGTGAGGGCGACGCCGAAGACGAGTCCCGACACGAGCTTCGCGAGCCCGTCTCCCGCGGCCAGGAGCGGCCCGGCGGTCGCGACCATCAGCACGACACCGATGCCGATGTAGGCGCCGGCGAGCATGCCGGAGACGGCGAAGCGGCCGGGGGAGCGCACTCCCTCGGCCTTGTGAACCGCGGCATCGGCCTGTACCTGCAGGGTCTCGGGAATCGTGAGCACGACGGCAGTCTACGAAGAGTGGTCGGACCACATCGGGCGGTTGGGCGGTGGAAAATCGAGCACTGAGATGTGAACGGGTAGGTTCGCAACGGAGCGTGCAGCGCCTCTCGCGCCGACAGCAGTGCACCTTCCTCGTGTGTCGACCAGCCAGCCCAGAGAGATGAGTATCGATGATGATGCAGGACAAGCATGAGGGCCGGCCTGGCTGGTTCGCCACCATCGCGCGGCCCGGCCCGCACCTCTTCGCCACAGCCCTCACGTTCGGAATGATCGTGATGGGGGTGGGGCTGAGCATCGCGGTTCCGGATGCCGCTCCCGCTGTCGCGCGTCAGACTTTGTGGCAGGACCATTGATTGAGTCCTGAGCGGAGAGTTCGACATGG